>DATFGS010000428.1:0-9775 GCA_035249225.1 Candidatus Methylomirabilota bacterium
ACGAGATCGCGCCCCTGCGCACCAGCCGCGGGCCCGCCTGGGTGATCGTGACCCCGGGGGTGCGGCCGGTGGGCAGCGCGGTGGGCGACCAGTCCCGCATCGCCACGCCGGGGACCGCGGCCCGCGCGGGCGCCCACTACCTCGTGGTCGGGCGCCCGATCACCGCCGCCCCGGACCCGGCGGCGGCCGCCGACGCGATCCTCCAGGAGATGGCCTCGTGACCGCCGCGGGCGCGCACGAGACGCTGATCCGGCGCCTCTTCGAGATCGGAGCCATCCGCTTCGGCGAGTTCACCCTCAAGTCGGGCATCGTCTCGCCCTTCTACATCGATCTCCGTGTGGTCATCTCCTTCCCCGACGTGCTGGAGCGGATCGGCGCGCTGATGGCCGCGGAGGTCGCCCGCTGCGGCGGCGATCGGGTGGGCGGCATCCCGTACGCGGGCCTGCCGCTGGCGGTCGCGGCCAGCCTGGCGGGCCGCATGCCCCTCATCTATCCGAGGCGCGAGGAGAAGGGCTACGGCACGCGCAAGCGCATCGAGGGGCAGTTCAAGGCGGGCGAGCGGGTCGTGCTCATCGACGACATCATCACGGACGGGGCGAGCAAGCTCGAGGCGATCGCGCCGCTGGAAGAAGCGGGCCTGGTCGTCAAGGACCTCGTCATCCTGGTCGACCGGGAGCAGGGCGGCCGGGAGCTGCTCGCGGCGCGCGGCTACACCCTGCACGCGGTGCTCACGATCTCGCAGTGCTTCGACAGCTGGGAGCGGGCCGGGCTGGTGTCCGGGGACCTGATCCGGCAGTCGCGGGAGTTCCTCCAGGCCACCCGGTTCGCCTGATGCCGGCCGGGAGCGACGGCCCGGGCGAGATCCTCGTGGATCGCGAGGCGATTCACGCCGAGGTCGCGCGGCTGGCCGCCCAGATCTCCGCCGACTACGCCGATCGCCCGGCCCACCTCATCGGGGTGCTCAAGGGGTCGGCGATCTTCCTCTCCGACCTCATGCGCTCCCTCACCGTGCCGGTCACGGTGGACTTCATCTCGGTGGTCCCCTACGGCCCGGGCCCGGTGACCGCCTCGGGCGTGGTCCGGATCCGCAAGGACCTGGACGAGCCGATCGAGGGGCGCGACATCATCGTAGTGGAGGGCATCTGCGCGAGCGGGCGCACCCTCGCCTACCTGCTGCGCAACTTCCAGACCCGGAATCCGGCCTCCGTCCGCGTCTGCGCGCTCCTCGCCAAGCGGTGCGCGCGGCCCGAGGGGCTCACGCTGCACTACGTGGGCCGCGAGATCCCCGACGTCTTCGTGGTCGGCTACGGCCTCGACCGGGACGAGCGGTACCGCAACCTGCCGTACGTCGCGCGCTTCGGCGCCTAGGATTCCGCGAGCAGGCGCAGCTCGATCTCCCGCCGGCGCGGCCCCTCGAACTCCATCAGCACGATCCGCTGGAACTCCCCGAGGGCGAGGCGCCCCCCCTGCACCGGGACGTGGAGGCTCGGCCCCACCAGACCGCTCAGGAAGTGGGCGGCCACGTGGGCCGGCGAATCGTGCCGGTACGCCCGCCGCGGCACCAGGCCCTGGAGGATGTCCATGATGTCCTCGGGGACCCCCGCCTCGCCGGTGAGGATCATCAGGCCCGCGGTCGTGTGTCGCAGGAAGAGGTGGCAGCTCCCGTCCGGGCTGCCGGTCACGAGCGCGCCGACCCGCTCGGTGATGTCCACCACTTCCCGGGCCGAGCGGGTCTCGAGCTCGATGGTCGTGGGCCGGGTGGTCGTCATGCTCGTTCCCCCCTGACCCACCTCTCTAGGACTGGCGGCCGCTCCTGTCAACTGGGGTATGCTCGAAGACAGGCTCATGCGTCATTCCCGCGCGGCCGCTCGGTTGCTCGCCCTGCTCCCCCTCGTGGCCCTGCTCGCCGGCTGCGAGAGCACCGGCGAGTCGCGGACCGTCCAGATGTCGGAGCGGCCCCGGTGGACCGCGGGCGAGTCCTGGACGTATCGAGGCAAGGGCAAGGACGGCGCCTACACGATCACCCGGAAGGTGCTGCGAGAGGGCGTCTTCGAGGGCTACGACGCCTACGAGGTCGAGGCGGGCGACTCGCGCTACTGGTACACCAAGCAGCTCGGCTACCTGGCGCGGGTCACCGGCGGTCGCACGGTGCGGCGCGCGATGCCGCCCGAGGACTGGCAGTGGCCGCTCCAGGTCGGGCGGTCGTGGTCCGCCACCGTGACGTGGATGGACGGCCCCGCGCAGGATCGCAGCTTCGTCCTCACCGGGGTCTGGACGGTGGAGTCCTACGAGGAGATCAAGACCCCCGCCGGGAGCTTCAAGGTCTTCAAGGTGTCGCGGCGCGAGATCGAGAGCGGGGCGTCGCAGGAGTTCTGGTACAGCCCCGCGGTGAAAGGCTGGGTCAAGATCCGCGGCACCGACACCGCCGCGGGGGCCTACGAGGAAGAGCTGACCGCCTACACCGCGCGCTGACCGGCGGTCAGCGCTTCTGGTACTCCGGCCGCCAGCGCAGCAGGCGCGCCTCCACCTGCTTGATCCCGAGCGCCATCACGATCCCGATCACGCCCAGCACGAGCAGCGCCACCATCATGTCGGCCGCGTTCAGGGTGCCCAGGGACTGGATGATCAGGTAGCCGAGGCCGCCGCCCGATTCGCCGCCGATGAACTCGCCGACCACCACCCCGATCAGGGCGAAGGAGATGGACGGGGTCAGGGACGCGAAGGTCCACGCCAGCGCGGATGGGACGATCACGCTCGTCATGATCTGCCGCTCGGAGGCCCCCAGGAAGCGCGCGGAGTGGATGAGATCGGCGTCCACGCTCCGCGCGCCCTGGAAGGTGTTGAAGAACACGATGAAGAACACGATGCTCCAGGCAAGCACGATCTTGGCGAGCAGGCCGAAGCCGAAGATCATCGTGATCAGCGGCACCAGCGCGATGCGCGGCAGCGAGTTGAACGCCACGATGTAGGGCTGGAGGATCCGCGCGAGCCCGTCGCTCCGGCCCAGGACGAGGCCCGCCGCGAAGCCGGTGGAGATGCCGACCAGGAAGCCCCACACCGTGGACTGCACGGTGGACAGCGCCATCTGCCAGATGGTCAGCCGCACCCGAGGCGACATGAGGTAGAGCAGGCGCTCCAGGATCGCGGACGGCCGGCTGATGAAGAACGGGTCGATCCAGTAGAGGCCGGGCGTCCTCGAGATCGCCTTGATCCCGGTCAGGTACTGCCACGCGGCCAGCACCGCGACCAGGATCAGGAGCTGCCAGGCGAGGACGCGGAGCCGGTCCTTGGTCATGCGGGCGGCTCGCGGCGTGGTCTTGCGGTCGGAGCCGGCCGTGTTGGGGCTGTCGAACGGACCCGACCCTCTGTTGTGTGCGGGGGCCCAGAAATGGCCCCCGCACTCCCCCAACGGCGGACGCGCGTTTTTCTTGCTGCCATCATGCGGTTGGCGCCCGGAATTCCTCGCCCAGGGTGTGCCAGATCTCGGAGTATTCGCGGGAGTACTCGTCGGTCTCGCGGAGGCGGATGACGTCGCGGGGGCGCGGGAGGTTCACGTCGTAGATCAGCTTGACGCGGCCGGGCCGGCGCGTCATGACCACGATGCGGTCGGCCAGGGTGATCGCCTCGGAGAGGTCGTGGGTCACGAAGATCACGGTCTGCCGCTTTGCCTGCCAGATCGCGAGCAGCTCGGCGTGCAGGTTCAGCTTGGTGTGGGTGTCGAGCGCGCCGAAGGGCTCGTCCATCAGGAGGATCTCGGGGTCCACCACCAGCGAGCGCATCAGGGCCACCCGCTGCCGCATGCCGCCGGACAGCGTGGCCGGGAACGCGTCCTCGAAGCCCTGGAGCCCGGCCAGCGCGATCGCCTGGCGCACGCGGGCGGCCCGCTCCTCGGCGGGCACGTTGCGGTACTCGAGGCCGAGGGCGATGTTGCGCTCCACCGTCCGCCACGGGAAGACGGTGTCCTTCTGGAAGACGTAGCCGACCTGGGACGGCGGCGTGCCGCCGATTCGCTGGCCGTCCACCACGATCTCCCCGCCGGACGGCGCGACGAGGCCGCCGATCATGTTGAGGATGGTGGACTTGCCGCAGCCGGAGGGGCCCACGATGGCCACGAACTCGCGCTCGTGAACGTCGAAGGAGACCGGAGAGACGGCGGGGACCTCGCGAGGGCCCTGGGTGAAGGTCTTCGCGAGGTCCCGGATGGAAACGCGGACGCGCGGCGGCACCAGCGGCGGCTTACTTGTACTTGGCCTGCGCCTTCTTGACGAAGCTCATGTCCACCGCCTGCTTGTACGGGATCGGCTTGTCCACCGCGGTGGGCACCCACACCTTCATGCCGCGCTCGTAGTCTCGCTCCTCGATCACGAAATCCCAGTCGAAGATCGTCCGGTAGTAGCGGACGGACTCCAGCACCACCTCGCGCTTGAAGGTATCCATGTACGGCTTCCAGAGCAGGTCGGTGACCTCGTCGTCCTTGGCGCGGCGGATCCACTGCTGCGCGCGGTAGCAGGCGTTGACGTAGGCCTGCACGAGGTCGGGCGACTTCTCGATGGTCTCCTTGAGGACGTAGCCCACCGTGACCGGGATGGGGCCGCCGAAGACGCGGTTCCACGCCTTCTCGTCCTGGATGTCGTAGAGCGGCTTGCCGAAGCCCTCCTCCACCGCGGCGGCCTGCCACTCCGGCACCGCCATGATCGCGTCGAACTTGCCCGCCTTGAGGCCGCCGAGCATCGTGGTCGAGGCGCCTCCGCCCACCCACTCGACGTGGTCGTTCACCGGCTTGCCGTCTCCGCCCTTGAGGTTCTGGAGCACGTACACCCCGTACACGTAGGTGCCCGAGCCGATCGCGGTCGCCGCGACCACCGCCTTGCGGCCCACCAGCTTCTGGTCGGCCAGTGCCTCGACCGTCCTGACGCCCTTGTCCCACAGCTCCTTGCGCACCACGATGTTGGCGTAGGAGCAGCGCGTGTCGGTCGCGAAGACCATCAGCGCGTCCTTGCCCCTCTCGGTGATCTTGAGCGGATGATTGGAGTCGCCGAGGGCGAACTGCACCTGTCCCGCGGCCAGCGCCTGGACGACCTTGGCCCCGCCCCCGGGGACCACGAAGTCGGGGGTCTTGACGCCTTCCTCCTCGAAGAGCTTCTTCTGCGCGGCGACCAGGTGCTGGCCGTAGACGAAGGTCGAGACGCTGTGCGAGACCGAGATGGCCTTCAGGCCCTGGCCCCAGGCCGGACCCGGCCGGCCCCCCCCGACCATCAGGCCGCCGGCTACCGCGGTGGATATCAAGAAGTCCCGGCGCGTCCAGGGCGCCGGCCGTGACTGCTCCGCCATGATCCCCTCCTTGGGAGAACGCAGGAAAACTGCCAGGGACTTTACATGCCGGCGGCGCGCCCTGTCAACGCTTGATTGGCCCAAAGACGTTGACACATAAGGTTTTTTGGGCTATCGTCCGGTGATGGCAGCGCGGGAGTTCCCCCTGACGACCCCCGACCCGGAGATGCCGTGATGATCCGCAGCATGACCGGCTACGGGTGGGCGGAAGCGGCGGGGGCGCGCACCCTCCTGTCGGTCGAGTGCAAGTCGGTGAACCACCGGCACCTCGACGTCTCCCTCAAGCTGCCCCGGATCCTGGGCGCCTTCGAAGCGGACGCCCGCCGGCTGATCCAGGCCGCGGTGCAGCGCGGCCGCGTGGACGTGAGCGCCGCGGTGACCGCGCCGGAAGGCACCGTGCTGAATCCGCTCACCGTCAACGTGGCCCAGGCGAAGGAATACGCCGAAGCGGCCCGCACGCTCGCCCAGGCCCTCGGCCTCGGAGACGGCCCCTCGCTCGGCTGGGTCATGGGCCAGTCGGGTGTGCTGACGCGCGAGGAGCAGCCGCCCCTGTCCGCCGAGGAGGCGTGGCCCCTGCTCGAGCGCGCGCTCAGCGCCGCGCTGGCGGAGCTGGTGGAGCGCCGCGAGACCGAGGGCCGCGCGCTCGGCCAGGAGCTCGCCGGGCTCGGCGCGACCCTGGCCGCCCACGTGGACACGGTCGCTCAGCGCGCCCCGCTCGCGGTCGAGCGGCGGGCCGCCCGCCTCCGCGAGCGGATGCAGGCGATGCTGGCCGGCGCCGAGCTCGACCCGGCGCGGCTGGCGACCGAGATCGCGGTGTGGGCGGACAAGACGGACGTGAGCGAGGAGCTGGCGCGGCTGCGGGCGCACCTGGCCCAGCTCGGCGCGCTGCTCGCCGGTGACGGTCAGGTGGGGCGCACGCTCGACTTCCTCATCCAGGAGATCAACCGCGAGGTGAACACCATCGGCTCCAAGGCGGACGATCTGGAGATCTCCCAGGCGGTGATCGCGGCCAAGTCCACGCTCGAGAAGATGCGCGAGCAAGTGGCGAACCTCGAGTAATGCAGCTCATCAAGCGCCGCGGAACCCTGGTGGTGGTGTCGGCCCCGTCGGGGGCGGGCAAGACCACCCTCTGCCACGAGGTGCGCTCGCTCGTGCCCGAGCTCTACTACTCCGTCTCCCACACCACGCGCGCTCCGCGCCCCGGGGAGAAGGAGGGCACCGATTTCTTCTTCGTCTCCGAGGGCCAGTTCACCGCGATGCGCGCCCGCGACGAGTTCGCGGAGTGGGCGCAGGTGCACGGCCACCACTACGGCACCCCGGCCAAGGCCCTCGAGAGCGCGCTGAACCGGGGCCTCGACGTGCTCCTCGACATCGACACCCACGGCGCCCGGCAGCTCCGGCAGCGCTACCCGGAGGCGGTGTCGGTCTTCATCATGGCGCCCTCGATGGCCGAGCTCGAGGCCCGGCTGCGCGAGCGCAAGAGCGATTCCTCCGGCGACATCGCGCGCCGGCTGAGCCGGGCCCGCGAGGAGATCGCGGCGTGGCGGCAGTACGACTACCTGATCATCAACCGTGACGTGAAGGACGCGGTGGACCAGCTCGCGACCATCATCCAGGCCGAGCGCTGCCGCACGAGCCGACTGACCCTCAGATTCCCCGACATGGAGGTACCCGCTTGATGTCGTTCCCATCGCTGGAAAAGTCCCTCGACAACGTCTCCAACCGCTACATGCTGGTGGTGCTCGCGGCCAAGCGCGCGCGCCAGCTCAACCGCGGCGCCAAGTCCCAGGTCGAGAGCCGCCACAAGAAGCCGACCAGCAACGCCCTCGAAGAGATCGCCGAGTCCCGCGTCGGCTATCGAGTCAAAGAAGAGGACGCCACGAAAGTCTGAAGCGAGGACCAAAGCAAGACACGGCAAGCCTTGAACGAGTGTCCGCAGGCTGGGGGAGTGCGGGGGCCATGTCTGGGCCCCCGCATTCAATAGAGCTTAAAGACTTAAACCACAAATCGGGCATACGGCAGAGCGGGAGCACGGCCAAACACCATGACCCTCCACAACAAAGAGCTGATCCTGGGCGTCACCGGCAGCATCGCCGCCTACAAGGCGGTGTTCCTGCTGCGCGAGCTGACGCGCGCGGGCGCGCAGGTCACGGTGGTCACCACCGCGCACGCCGAGCGCTTCGTGGGCGCGCTGACGTTCCGCACGCTCTCCGGCCGGCCGGTGCTCTCCGATCTCTTCGATCCCCAGAGCGCGGAGGCGGTCGAACACGTGGCCCTCGCCGAGCGGGCCCACGCCCTGATCGTGGCCCCCGCCACCGCCAACCTCCTGGCCAAGGCGGCCCACGGCATCGCCGACGATTTCCTCACCACGCTGCTCCTCGCGGCCCGGTGCCCGGTGCTGATGGCGCCCGCCATGGACGGCGGGATGTGGGATCACCCGGCGGTGATCGCGAACGTGGCGACCCTGCGCGAGCGCGGGGCCACCGTGCTCGAGCCCGACGCGGGCGCGCTCGCGTCCGGGCTCTCGGGCCGCGGCCGCCTGCCCGAGGCCGACGCCATCCTCGAGGCGCTCGAGCGGCTCCTGGCCCCGCGGCGCGACCTCGCCGGCGAGCGGGTGCTGGTGACGTCGGGGCCGACGCGCGAGCCCATCGATCCGGTGCGCTACATCTCGAACCGGTCGTCCGGGAAGATGGGCCAGGCGGTCGCGACGGCCGCGCTGCGCCGCGGCGCCGAGGTGATCCTGATCTCCGGTCCCACCACGCTCACCCCGCCCGCCGGCGCGGTCTACGTGCCGGTGCAGACCGCGGAGGACATGCGCGAGGCCGCGCTCCAGCACCTCGCGCGCGCCACCATCGTCATCAAGGCGGCGGCGGTGGCCGACTACCGCGTCAAGCAGCCGAGCGCGACCAAGATCAAGTCGCGCAAGGACGAGGGGCTCGCGCTCGATCTCGCTCCCAATCCCGACATCCTGAAGGAGCTGGCCGTCCGCAAGGGCCGCACCTTCCTGGTCGGCTTCGCGGCCGAGACCAATGACGTGCGCGCCAACGCGGCCGCCAAGCTCCGGGCCAAGGGCGTGGATCTCCTCGTGGCCAACGACGTGAGCGTGAAGGGCATCGGCTTCGACGCCGAGGACAACCAGGTCACCCTGCTCGATCGCTGGGGTGGCGCAACCGACCTGCCCCGGATGAGCAAGTTGGAAGTGGCCGACGCGATCCTCGACCGCGTGGTCGAGCTGCGCGCCGCCGATCGCTCGGCCGCCTCCGACCGCGCCACCCGCTAGCCCGATGAGCGACCCGCGGGAGGCCGTGGCCCTGGCCCTGCGCGGGCTGGCCGACACGCTCCGGCACCACCGCGATCTGGGCCTGCGCGACCTCTCGCTCTCCACCGTGCCGTTCCCCGATCCCGCCGACGCCCTCCGCGAGCAGGAGCGCGCGCGCCAGGGCTGCCAGCTCTGCAAGCTCTGCAAGAGCCGCACGAATGTCGCGTTCGGCTCGGGACACGCGCGGGCGCGGCTCATGGTGGTGGGCGAAGGCCCGGGCGAGGAGGAGGACAAGCAGGGGCTGCCCTTCGTGGGCCGCGCCGGCCAGCTCCTCACCAAGATGCTGGCCTCGGTCGGCTTCGATCGCGAGCGAGATTGCTACATCGCCAACGTGGTGAAGTGCCGGCCCGAGCGCAACCGCAACCCGGAGCCCGACGAGGTGGCGGCGTGCAGCCCGTTCCTGATCGCCCAGATCGACACCATCGGCCCGCACGTGATCCTGGCCCTGGGCAACTTCGCGGCGCAGACCCTGATCGGGACCAAGGAAGGGATCACCCGGCTGCGCGGGAAGACCTATCAGTACCGCGCGAGCGTGCTCGTGCCCACCTTCCATCCCGCCTTCCTGCTGCGCAATCCCGGCCCGGAGTTCCGGCGCATGGCCTGGGACGATCTCAAGCTGGCGCGGCGCGAGTACGACCGGCTCGCCGATGGCGGGTCGCGGTAAGGGGTGTTGGGCGTACATCCGTCTAGTTCTTCAAGCCCTCCAGATGCGGGGGCCCAGAAATGGCCCCCGCACTCCCCCAGTCCGCATACATCCGTGGTGGCTCCATCCCTTTGATCGCTGACGTCGTCTTTGACATTCCCATCGATCACGCGTTCTCGTATCTCGTTCCGCCGGGGCTTGCGGTTGCGCGGGGGCAACGGGTCGCCGCGCCGCTCCAGGGTCGCGCTCGGGTGGGCGTGGTGGTGGGCCTCCGCGAGGGCGACGCGGCGAGGCTGAAGCCGCTGCAGCGGGCCATCGAGCCGGTGCCGGTGCTGTCGGAGGCCGCGCTCGAGCTCGGACGCTGGGCGGCCGGCGAGAGCCTGTCGTCGTGGGGCTCGACGCTCCTCTCCCTGCTGCCGCCGCCTCCGCGCGGCGGGGCGGCCGAGACGGTGTCGCCGCCCGCCGCGCCCGCGCCCGGCCCG
>DATFGS010000429.1:0-20136 GCA_035249225.1 Candidatus Methylomirabilota bacterium
CGACAATCCCGCCGCGGCGGCGGAGGTCCGGAGGAACTGCCGGCGATCGAGGGGGGCGAGCGAGAACGGTGGCCTGGCCATGGCTTCCTCCCGAGCAGGAGGTTCACTCCCGAGCGACGTGGGCGCGTGCAGCATAGGCGAAGCGGGTCTACCCCCGCAAGAGGCGGTATACTGCCCGCACCACCCATCAAGGAGGAGGCGCCATGGCTCTCAGAGGGTTCTCCCACATCGGCCTCTCGACACTCGACCTGGACCGGACGCGCGATTTCTACGAGCGCGTGCTCGGGTTCAAGGCGGTACGCTGCGACATCCTCAAGATCAAGGAGGGAGGCCAGGTCCGGCACATCTTCTTCGACACCGGACGCGATCAGCTCCTCGCCTTCATGGAAGCCAGCGGCGTGCCGGGCGTTCCCGCGGAGTACGACGCGGGGATCAACCGCGGGCTGGGGGTGCCGGGCGCGTTCTACCACTTCGCGTTCGAGGCGGGCAGCGAGGCGGCGCTGATCGACAAGCGCGACGAGCTGCGGGCGCGCGGGGTCGAGGTGACGGACGTGGTGGACCACGACTGGGCCAAGTCGATCTACTTCAAGGATCCCAACGGCATCCAGCTCGAGTTCTGCTGCTACACCCGAAACCTGAACGCGGACGACGCCCACATGCAGCACCGCGCGGAGATCTCGGTCCGGCGCCTGGGGCTGGAGGACCCGGTCGAGCTCAGCTCGGCGAAGCGCTAGCGGCGGGAGTGGCCGCGGGCTCGGGGATGGGGCGGGTGCTCTACATCGTGGCGCGGGAGCGCCCCGGCCTGCGCGGATACCTGATGACCAGGGCGGGCGCCAGCGTGGCGGACGGCGTCGAGATCAAGATGGACGAGCGGCGGGGCGATCGTCGGCGCTCACCCGAGGCGCGGGACCCGGACCGGCGTCGCGCCGAGCGGCGACAGCACCCGAGCGTGGACCGCGACCTTCGCTCCCGGGGTTATGCCACCGTGGTGCAGTCCGAGGCCCGCGCCGCGCGGACGCGGGAGCCGGCGATGAGGTGGCGCCCCCGATCGACCCGGTGGCGCCGGGCCGTCCGCGCGGGCCGGCGGCAGCTCGTGCGGCGGCCGTGGATCGCGTGGATCGTCGTGCTGATCCCGGCCGTCGCTCTGCTGATCGTGGGCGCCCGCATCATTCGGTAGGGATCTCCGCGGCTCGACCACCACTGATGGTGGTCGATCGCGGCGGTTTTTTCTGCCGCTTCTTCGCGGTCGTGCCCTGAAGATGTTCCGCGAAGGAGGGCACATGCCGATGAGCTTCCTGCTGATCTACCTGCTGCTCGCGATCGTGTTCGGCTTCGGGTTCCTCTGCGCGTCCGCCTTCACGGTCGGAGAAGACTGAGAGCCTGATTCACGCCGGCCCCCCGCCGGCCGCGCGGGGCTCGATCATGAGCCTCGGCTCCCCGCGTACTCGACCAGCCGGCAGAGCGCGTTGACCAGCTGCATCTCCTCGATGGACTGGCAGCGCGCCTCCAGCAGGCGCGGGGAGCAGGCCAGGACCGCGAGGCACTGGGCGCGCGAGATGGCCACGTTCAGGCGGTTGCGGGAGAACAGGAACGTGAGGCTGCGGGGCACGTCCTCGCCGCTGGAGGTGGCCATCGAGAAGAAGACGATGGGCGCCTCCTGCCCCTGGAACTTGTCGACGGTGCCGATGCGGACGCCGGCCGGCAGGGCGGCGCGCAGGCGGAGGACCTGGGCGTTGTAAGGCGCCACCACCATGAAGTCGTCCTCGCGGAGGGAACGCGTCGCGCCGCTCGCGTCGGTGAACGTGCCGCCGCGCATGGCGGCGATCTTCTCGGCGATCTCGGCCACCTCCTCGTCGGACGAGGACCGGTTGCCGTCGTGGTCGACCGGCGCGAAGCGGATGCCCGTCCCGGAAGAAGTGGTCCGGCGGGCGGCCGACGCGTCGGAGTGGAGCCGGCCCGCATAGACGATCTCCGAGATGAAGTCGGACACGCCCGGATGCATGCGAAAGCTGCGCTCGAGGAAGACCCCCCGGTCCTCCGGGATCGTGGGGGCGTCGCCCAGCAGGTGCTCGAGGACGGAGGCGCCGGCGCCCGCCGGGTGCACGGCCTGGGAGACCTGGGCGAGCTGGAGCGGATCGCCCAGGAGGATCAGGTTGCGGGCCGACGTGCCCATCGCGAGCGCGTCCGCCAGGGAGATCTGGCCGGCCTCGTCCAGGACGAGATAGTCCAGCGCGCCGTCGAGCTTCTCGCGGGCGAAGAGCCAGGCGGTGCCGGCCAGGAGCTGGACGTCGGGAGGGGCGCTCTCGAAGGTCGCGTTGTCGTCGTCGGACTTGATGAGCTCGCCGTCCCATTCCGATTCGGGATTGTCGGTGGACTTCTTGAGCCCCTTGAAGCGGAGCCCGGTCTCCCGCGCGACCTTCTCGATCTCGGCGAGCAGATTGTGGATCGCCTTGTGGCTCTGGGCCGCGATGCCGACGCGGCGCCCATTGGCCAGCAGGTGCACGACGATGCGCGCGCCCGTCCACGTCTTGCCGGTGCCCGGCGGACCCTGGAGGAAGAGGTAGCTCGCGTCCAGTCCGAGCGCGAGCCCCTTCATCTCCTCGAGATCCGTGGTCTGGATCCGGGCGCCGGGCGCGTGACCCTGGATGCGCGGGTGCTCGCGGGCGAGGACGGCCTGGAGCGCGTGATAGCGGCCGTCGCCGGCCCGGATCGATTCGCCCACGCGCAGGAGGGCGGCGCGCTGGGTCCGCGTCTCGATCGGGCCCCCCGCGACGATCGCCTCGGGCAGCGGACTGGCGCCGACCTTGGGGCCCCGGAGCAGGCGCACGATGCCGACGGGCCCGCTCGAGTCGTCGATCTCGACGATATCCCCGGCGTGCTTGCCGGTCGCCGGGTCGTGCACGGCGATTCCCGGTCGGAGCTTGTGGTCCTGGATCGGGAAGGTCAGGGTGTGGACGAACGATCTCCTGACCGGCTCGGGGGGCGTGCCACGGTCGACCGTCAGATAGGCGATGGCCTCCGTGTCGTCCTGCAGCTCTTCCGGCGACTTGCCGAGGCGGTCGTAGTACGCCCACCACGCGGGCCGCGCCTCGCGCCGGTGGTACTCGAGCAGCTCGCCCGCGAGCCAGGGGGGCGACCCGGGCTCGGCTCCCTCGAGCAGCGCCGCGCGCAGCCGTCCGCGCGCGTCGAGGGCCTCGGTCGCTTCCGGGGACAGCGGCTGCGCTTCGGGCGGCTCCGGCCATGGCAGGTCCGCCGGGCGGATGCGGTGCAGCCAGTCGAGCAGGCCCAGGGTGGCGCGGCAGTCCTCGCGGTTGTAGGCCGCGATCTCGTCGAGCAGCGGCTCCTCCCGCTGGTGGAGCCAGCGCTCGTAGTGGAGGATGGCCTGCGTGCCCGACTGCACGGGCCCGCTCCGGGTGAAGCCGAAGAGGGCCTCGACGTCCTTGAGGGAATAGCTCGGCACCCCGGCGCGCAGCGCCTGGCGCAGGACGGTGTGCAGATCCACGAAGACCTTCCGGCGGAGCAGGTCGTCCACCTGCGCCTCGCGCGAGACGTACTCGGCCATCAGCCGCTTGAGCGTGCTCGGCTCCGAGCCGCTGAAGTGGTAGACGTGCAGGTCCGGATGCGCGGCGAGCCGCGCGTGGATGAGGTCGACCATGCCCTCGAACGCCCGGCGCTCGCCGTCGCGGTCGTGCGCCCAGAACGGGTGGTACCGCGGCTCGGGCCCGTCGAGCAGGAGCACGCCGAACAGGTACTCGAGGCCGCTCGCCGGCTCGAAAAAGGGGTGGCCCTCGAGATCGAAGATCACGTCGCCGGGTGACCGCGGCGGCAGCGCCGCGAAGCCGCGGCCGGGCTCGGTGTCGAGCGGCCGCCACTCGAGCGAGCCGGTTTGCTGCCGGATGAGCTGCAGTCCCGCCTGCTCGCGGAGCCCCTGGAGCGAGGACGTCGCGATCCGGGGCACCGCGAAGTCGGCCGGGGTCCGGGCCAGCGCGGCCAGGGTACCGATGCCGGCGGCGAAGAGCCGCTTCACCTGGACCCGCTGGATGCCCGCCACCCGCACGACGTGGTCCTCGCGCTCCAGCTGGTCGTCGCAGGGCTTGCGGTAGTCGCAGAACGAGCAATGGTGGCACGGGTAGGGGCCGGTCGAGGGCCGGGAGTCGACCGCCGCGCCGAAGCGCTCGCGCACGCGCCGGAAGTAGGCGGTCACGTCGGCCAGCCGGATGGCGACGCGCTCGCGGGTGCCGAGGACGACGTAGGCCAGGTCGGGCGCCAGCTCCTGCGTGTCGGCCAGGGCCTGGCTGTAGAAGGAGAGCTGCAGCGCGTGCTCCGGCCGCGGATGCCGCGCCAGCTTGGTGTCCAGCACCTGGTAGCTCCAGGGCCCGAGCGCGGACGGCCGCTCCACGCGCTCCAGGAAATCCGCGATGCCGCGCCAGCCCTCCGAGAGGAAGACGGCCTGGTAGACGTAGTCGGCGCCCGCCCGCATCGCGTCCGCGGTGCGGCGGGTCCCGTCCTCGAAGTCGCGCGCGGTGTTCAGGCGCACCTCGACCACGCCGCGGCCGGCGGCGCGGAGCGTCTCGAGGAAGGCCTGCTCGTGCTCCTGGCCCTTGGTGCGGAGGAGCTCGGCGTAGGCGTTCTCGTAGCTCGGCCGCCGGCCGGCCCGGAGGGCCAGACCCAGGTCCAGCTGCGTGAGGTGCTCGCAGGCCAGGAAGTTGCCGAGGTCGGAGGGAGAGAAGAGAAGCCGGTCGTCGCGCTTCTGCATGCCCGCTCCCATGTTCTCCCGGAAAGAAGGGCTCGACAAGGCGGCGGACGTGTGGCAAAGACAGCCCATGCTCTTCACGTGCCCGGCCAACGCGGCCCGGGGCGGCGGCTCGCGGTCCCGCGCCGGCGCCGGCCGCCGCCCCTTCTGCGTCGACATCCATTGCCACGTGCACCATCCCGCCGCGGACGAGATGGTCAAGCACCTGGCCTCGCCCGACCGGGAGCCCTCGGCGCGGTTCTCGAACGAGCTCTCGCGGGCGACCAACCGCAAGCAGATGGAGAACGTCTGGTCCTGCCTCACGTCCGTCGAGCAGCGGCTGCGCGACATGGACAAGATGGGCGTGGACGTGCAGGCGATCTCCCCGTCGCCCTTCCATTTCCAGTACTGGCTCGAGCCCGAGCTGGCCCGGAAGGTGAGCCGCTCGGTGAACGAGCACCTGGCCGGGATCGTCAAGGCGCATCCCGACCGCTTCGTCGCGCTCGGGCACGTGCCGCTGCAGGCGCCCGATCTCGCGGCCGAGGAGCTCCAGTACTGCGTCACCCAGCTCGGGTTCCGGGGCGCCGAGATCGGCACCAACGTGGTCGGGGCGGAGGTCTCGCGGGGCCGGGACCAGTTCTGGCGGAAGGCGCAGGAGCTCGACGTCGTCCTCTTCATGCATCCGAACGGCTTCACCCAGGGCGACCGGCTCGCGGATCACTACTTCACCAACGTCATCGGCAACCCGCTCGACACCACGGTCGCGCTCGGACATCTCGTGTTCGACGGCGTGCTCGAGCGGTTCCCGAAGCTCAAGCTGGTGGCCGCGCACGGCGGTGGCTATATCGCCCACTACCCGGCCCGGATGGATCACGTGTGGGGCGCGCGCGCCGACGCGCGGACCGTGCTCGAGCGCGCGCCGCGCCGGTCGCTGGCCCGGGTCTACTTCGACACCATCGTCTTCGACCGGGTCCAGCTCGAGCACCTGGTCAAGCTGTGGGGGGCCGGCCACGTGCTCGCGGGCACCGACTACCCCTACGACATGGGGATGTACGACCCGCGGGGCTTCGTGGGCGGCGCCGGTCTCACCGCGGCGGACAAGGCGAAGATCCTGGGCGGGAACGCGGCCCGGCTGCTCCGGATCAAGGCCCCGGCGCCTCCGAAAGCGAGGCGGGCGCGCGGCCGTCGATAGGAGTATTCTCCGGGCGTCCGAGCTGCGGTCCGGGTGGGAGCGGGGGAGGGACCGATGGCAAGAGTGCTGGGGCTGGGCCACGTCGGCATCTACGTGCGCGACCTCGACCGCATGGTCGCGTTCTACCGCGACGTCATGGGCATGCGCGTCACCAAGCAGAACCGGCGCGCCGGCGTGGTCTTCCTGAGCGCGGATCCCGACTCGGTGGACCACGAGATCGCGCTCATGGGCGGCCGGCCGGACCCCGCGGATCCCCACCTGATCAACCAGATCTCGATGCGGGTGGGGAGCCTCGACGACCTGCGCGTGATGCGCAAGCGCCTGGTCGCGGAGGGCTACCGCATCGAGGGCGTCGTCAACCACGCCAGCGCGATCGGCTGCTACTTCTTCGACCCCGAGGGCAATCGCACCGAGGTGTTCTGGGTGACGGGTCGGCCGTGCTGGGTGCCGACCGCCAGCCCCATCGACATCGACCAGCCGGACGAGGCCGTCCTCGCCCAGGTCGATCACGTCTGGAACCAGCTCCGCCACGTCCCGGTGGGCGGGCGGATGACCGAGGAGAGCGCCACCGTCGAGGTGACCCGGCAGCCCTAGACCGTTCCTCCAGAGGAGGCAGCAATGTCGCTGACCCTGAGCCGTCGTTCCTTCCTGGCCGGTAGCACCATTCTCGTCACCGGGGCCGCCGCCGCACGGCCCACCCGGGCCCGGGCGCAGAGCAAGCCCGTTCGCATCGGTCTCCTCACCGTGAAGACCGGCCCGCTCGCCGCGGGCGGCATCCAGATGGAGCAGGGGACGATCCGCTTCTTCAAGGACCGCAACTACACGCTCGCGGGCCGCAAGGTCGAGCTCGTGGTGGCCGACACCGGCGGCAACCCGGCGGGTACCAAGACCAAGACCCAGGAGCTGGTCGAGCGCGAGAACGTGGACATGATCTTCGGGCCCCTCGCCGCCTTCGAGCTGCTCGCGATCACCGACTACACCGCGCAGGCGAAGGTGCCGGTGCTGAGCCTGGCCGCGGCGGAGGACATGACGCAGCGGCGGCCCAACCCGTACTTCATCCGCGCCTCCGCCACCTCCTCCCAGAACATGCACCCGCTGGCCGACTACGCGGCCAAGGAGCTGAAGTTCAGGACCGTCATCACCCTCGCCGACGACTTCGCGTTCGGCCACGAGCAGATGGCCGGGTTCCAGCGCGTGTTCGAGGACGCGGGCGGCCGGGTGGTGAAGAAGCTGTGGCCGCCGCTGAACACTCCGGACTACACGCCGTACCTGGCGCAGATCAGCGGCGCGGACGCGGTGGTGCAGGGCTTCGCCGGCTCGAACCCGCTCAAGTTCATGAAGCAGTATCGGGATCAGGGCCTCAAGCTGCCCGTCCTGGGCGGCGGGACGGCGTGCGACGACGCGCTGCTCAAGAGCTACGGCGACGAGGCGGTCGGGATGATCTCGTGCTCGGCCTACACCGGCGACCTCGACACCCCGAGCAACAAGCGGCTGATCGAGGGGATGGTGAAGGACCACGGGAACATTCCCGGCCTCTACGCGGCGGGCCTCTACATCAACGGCCAGGTCGCGGAGGCCGCGCTGGAGAAGACGGGCGGCAAGACCGACGACCGCGAGGCGGTGAACCGGGCGCTGCGCGCGGTGTCGCTCACCGACACGCCGCGCGGGCCGTTCACCTTCGACCACCTCGGCAACGTGGTGGGCAGCTTCTACGTCCGGCGCTGCGAGCGCAAGGGCGACAAGCTCGTCAACACCACCATCAAGACGTACCCGAAGGTGAGCCAGTTCTGGACCTACGACGAGAAGTGGTTCCTGGCGCAGCCGGTCTACTCGCGTGACTATCCGCCCCTGAAGGGCTGAGCCGCGCCCGCTCCGCCATGAGCCTCTGGCTCGTGCTGGCCGTCAACAGCGTCACGCTCGGCGGCCTGCTCTTCCTGCTGTCCGCCGGCTTCTCGCTGATCTTCGGGCTCATGCGGATCCCGAACCTCACGCACGGCTCGTTCTTCATGCTGGGCGGCTACCTCGCGGCGAGCCTGATCGACTGGGGCCTCGGGTTCTGGCCGGCCGCGGTGGTCAGCGGGCTGCTCGTCGCCGCCCTCGGGGGCGTGGTGGAGCGGCTCATCCTGCGCCGGCTGGCCGGCGCGGAGCTCGCGCAGGTGCTGGTGACCCTCGGGCTCTCCTTCATGATCGCCGACGTGTGTCTCAAGGTGTGGACCGGCGATCCCGTCCGCATCGACACCCCGCGCGCGCTGCAGGGCGTGGCCGCGGTCGGCGGCTTCTCCTTTCCGACCTACCGGCTCGCGATCAGCCTCATCGCGCTGGTCTTCGCGGTGGCGCTGTGGGCGCTGCTGGACCGGACCAGGCTCGGCGCGATGATCCGGGCGGGCGTGGACGATCCGGAGATGGCCCGCGTGGCGGGCATCCGCGTCTCGCGCCTCTTCACCATCGTGTTCTGCCTGGGCGCCTGGCTCGCCGGGTTCGCCGGCGTGATCGGCGGGCCGATCCTGTCGGTCTATCCCGGCCTCGACCAGGAGATGCTCCCGCTGGCCCTCGTCGTGGTCATCCTCGGGGGCACCGGCAGCCTCCTCGGCTCGCTGGTCGGCAGCTTCGTCGTCGGCTTCCTCTACAACTTCGGCCAGGCGATGTTCCCGGAGCTGGCCTACGTGGTGCTGTTCCTCCCGATGCTGCTCGTCCTGGTGGTGCGGCCCCAGGGCCTCTTCGGCCGGCCCGCGGTGTGAGGCGGCTCGCGCTGGCCGCCGCGCTCGTGGCCCTGGCGGCGCTGCCGGTCTGGGCGGGCGGGACGTTCTACATCAACATCGCGAGCCAGATCCTCCTGTACGCGATCTTCGCGCTCGGCATCAACATCCTGGTGGGCTACGCGGGCCTCGTGAGCCTCGGGCACGCGGGGCTCCTCGGCATCGCGGCCTACGGCGCGGCCCGCATCCTGACCGGCGGGCACGGCCACCTCGCGGCCATCGCGGGCGCGCTCGCCTTCGCGCTGGCCGCCGCCGCCCTCTTCGCGGTGCTCGCCCTGCGCGGCACCGGCATCGGGTTCGTGATGATCACGCTGGCGCTCGGCCAGATCGTCTGGGGCGTGGCCTATCGCTGGATCAGCATCACCAACGGGGACAACGGCATCTCGGTGACCGGCCGGCCGAGCCCGCTCGGGCTCTCGCTCGTCTCGCCGTCCCACTTCTACTGGGCGACCCTCGTCGTGTTCCTGGTCGCCCTGGCCTCGATGGCGATCCTGGTCGCCTCGCCGTTCGGCGCCGCCGTGCGCGGCACGCGCGACCAGCCGCGGCGCATGGCCGCGCTCGGCTACCACGTCTGGATGATCCGGTTCCTCGCGTTCCTCCTCTCCGGCCTCTGGAGCGGGGTGGCCGGGCTGCTCTTCCTCTACTACAACCAGTTCGTGAGCCCGCAGGCGGTGGCGCTCACCGCGTCCGCCGAGGCGCTACTGATGGTCATCTCGGGCGGGACCGGGACGCTGCTCGGCCCGGTGGTCGGGGCCGCGCTGGTCGTCATCATGAAGAACGTGGCGAGCGCGTACATCGAGCGCTGGAACTTCGTCCTGGGCGCCATCTTCGTGGCGATCGTCATCTTCATGCCGGACGGGCTCGTGCCCGGAGTGGCCCGCCTCTGGCGGCGGGCCACCGCGCGTCCGGTCGCGCCGGTGGGGGTGGCCGCGCGCGGTGAGGGGGCGAGCCGGTGACCGCGCTGGCCGTGCAGGGCCTGGCCAAGTCCTTCGGCGGGCTGCTCGTCACCGCGTCGGTGGATCTCGCGGTGGAGCCGGGCGAGCGCCGGCTCATCATCGGGCCGAACGGCGCGGGCAAGACGACGCTCTTCAACCTCATCACCGGCGAGCTCCGCCCCGACCGGGGCACCGTCACGCTCTTCGGCCGCGACATCACCCGGGTCCCCGGCTGGCACCGCGCGCACCTGGGGATCTCCCGCACCTACCAGATCATCACGCTGTTCCCGCGGGAGACCCTGCTGCGAAACGTCACCCTCTCGCTGCTCGGGCGCTCGCCGCTCCGCTGGAACCCGGTCGCCCGGCTGGAGCGTCAGACCGCGCTGATCGGCCGGGCGCGCGAGGCGCTGGCCCGCGTCGGGCTCGAGCGCCTGGCGGAACGGCCCCTCTCGCAGACGTCGTACGGCGAGCGGCGGCGCGTGGAGATCGCGATGGCCCTCGCCCAGGATCCCCGCGTCCTGCTGCTCGACGAGCCCTTCGCGGGCCTCTCGATCGAGGAGCGGCGCGACGTGCTCCAGCTGGTCACGCGCATACCCCGAGACGTCACGGTCGTGATGATCGAGCACGACATGGACGTGGCGCTGGACTTCGCCGAGCGGATCACCGTGCTGCACTTCGGCCAGGTCGTGGTCGAGGGCACGCGCGCCGAGGTCGTGGCCCACCCGCGGACCCGGGAGATCTACCTTGGCGAGTGACGCGCTGGTGCTCCAGGACATCGACGCGCTCTACGGGGACAGCCACGTCCTGCACGGGGTGTCGGTGCGGCTCGGCGAGGGCCGCCTCCTCGGGCTGCTCGGCCGCAACGGCGCCGGCAAGTCGACCTCCATGAGCGTGACCGTCGGCCTGCTGCCGCCCCGGCGCGGCCGCGTCGCGGTCTTCGGCCGCGACGTGACCGGCCGCGCCCCCGAGGCCATCGCCGCGCAGGGGGTGGCGCTGGTGCCCCAGGGGCGCCGGATCTTCAGGAGCCTCACCGTGCGCGAGAACCTGGTGGTGGCGGGCCGGAAGCCGCGGCCGGGCGCCGCGACCGCGTGGACGCTCGACGCGGTCTGCGAGCTCTTCCCGCGGATCGGGGAGCGCCGCCGGCAGATCGCGGGCTCGCTCTCGGGCGGCGAGCAGCAGATGCTCGCCATCGGCCGGGCCCTGATGTCGAACCCGCGCGTGCTCCTGATGGACGAGCCCTCGGAGGGGCTGGCGCCCCAGCTCGTCGCCGAGGTCATGACGACGATTCGCCGGCTCAAGGAGCAGGGGCTGTCCATCGTGCTGGTCGAGCAGAATCCCAAGCTGGTGTTCCAGGTCGCCGACGACATCGTCATCCTGAACGGCGGCCGGGTCGTGGTCGACGGCGCCGCCGCGGAGTTCCGGCACCGCGACGCGGAGCTGCGCCAGCACCTCGGGATCTTCTGAACCGGCTCCGGGGGCAGGCCTGAAGGAGAGAGCCATGCCGTTCATCGCGTCGAATGGGCTCACCGAGGCGGGCACCAGCCGGACCGTTCAGGTCGGGGCCGCGGCCGGCGGCATCACGGTGCACTACCACGACGTGGGCCGCGGCGAGCCGGTGCTGTTCCTGCACGCGTACGGCCCCGGCACCACCGCGTGGATCACGTTTCACAAGACGATCGCCGCGCTCTCGCCGCACTTCCGGTGCATCCTCATGGACCTGCCGAACTTCAGCAAGACCGGCCCCATCGTCTACCGCGAGGGCGTGCACGCGGTCCAGGCGCGCACCGCGGTCGCCCTGCTGGACGCCCTCGGCATCGAGCGGGCGCACTGGGTCGGGACCTCGCAGGGCGGGCAATCGTCGATGGTCGCGGCCATCATGTATCCCGAACGGGTCCGGAAGTTCGTGATGGGCGGGTCGCATATCGGCACCGGCGGCGATCGCTACCTGATGGCCAATCGGCCCTCGGAGGGCAGCCGCGCCACCCGCCACGCCCTGGACGATCCGAGCCGTGACAACATCCGGCGCTACCTGCGCGTGCACCTCGACGACGAGAGCCTGGTGACCGACGAGCTGGTGGACTACATCCACCGCGCCCACACCTGGTCGCCCGAGCTCACGGAGGCGCGGCGGCGATCGGTGAGCGTGCCCCACGACTACACGCCGGATCTGGCGGGCATCCAGGCGCCGGTCCTCCTGATCCACGGGCGCTACGACCGGATGGTCGCCTTCGAGGTCAGCATCGCGATCCTGAACCACATCGCCGACTCGCGCCTGGTGCTGCTGAACAACTGCGGGCACTGGCCGCCGTTCGAGAAGCCGGCGGAGTGGGCCGCGCACGTGCTCGCGTTCCTGCGGGGCTACTGAGCGGGAGGGCTACAGGAAGACGCTGAGGTTCTTGTCGAGCAGGACGTTGGCGTCGAGCACGATCGTGCGCCGGGCGATCTTCCACTCGCCCTTCACCCGGCGCAGCACGTCCTCGCGGCAGCCGGACAGGAGCTGGTGGTCCGTCTCGAGGTGCGAGCGATAGACGAGGAACGCGGTCCTGGCCTGCACCTCCCCCCTGGCCAGGGGCGCGACCTCGAGGTTGCCGACGAGGTGGCGGGTGCGCGACGGGGGATCCTCGGCCCAGGCCATCCCGGTGTCGAGGCGGGCCACCCGCATCGCGAGGTAGCGCTTGTCCTCCTCGAGGATCGCGAGGTCGCCGAGCGGGGTCAGCTCGCGGTGCGACTCGCGACGGAGGACGTTCTTGCGGCGGGGCATGAAGTAGAGGACGTCCTCGGTGAAGAGGTCGAGCCACTCCGTGAGCCGGCGGTCGTCGAGCAGCCAGGCCTCGCGGATGTAGAACGGCATCAGCTCGAGCCAGAGCGCCTGCGGCGTCAGGCCACCGGGCCGGGCCGCCGGGCGCGCCTTGGGACGTGCCCGGCCGCGCGCGCGCTTCTTCTTCACCGCGTCGGCGTCCGCTAGCCCCGCAGCGTCGCGGTGCCCTCGAAGCGGGCCTTGATCGGGTCGAGCGCGATGTCCGCCCAGCTCTCCGCGTTCATGAACTCCTCCCAGCGCTGGTAGAACAGGCGCTGGTTGTTCTCCGAGATGTACCGCTCGGAGACGAGCCCGGGGTAATCCGGGTGGGGCCCGGCGTGTCCCAGGCCCATCGAGAGATCCTGGGGATAGCGCCGCCCGAGCCGGCTCGCGCTCGCGGCCGTCACCTGACGCCAGTTGTCCACGTCGTCCTGCTCGAACATGCCGGCGGCGCCGTTATTGGCCTGGCTGCCCATGCGGATCACCCGCTTGATGGCCTCGGGCGCGGCCCGGTCCACGAGGACGAAGTGCCAGAACTCGGTCTGGAGCGGGCCGCGGGGCAGGGCCAGGCGGAAGCCGAGGACGCCGTTCGGGAAGACGCTGTGGTTGCCGAGCTGCACCCGGCGCGCGCGGAACGCGCCGAGCCGTCGCTCGACCTCGGGCATCGTCGCGGTGTGGTAGTCCTGGAACATCTGGAAGGTCTCGCTCGACACCCCGTGCACGTAGCGGAAGACGTTGTCGTCCGCGTCGCGGAAGGTGATCGAGTGCCCGTTGACGAAGGCGTGCTTGTTGGGGCTCTCGAACTGGTCCTGGTGGGAGAGCCGCGGGCGGCCGAGG
Source organism: Candidatus Methylomirabilota bacterium (assembly GCA_035249225.1). Taxonomy (GTDB): domain Bacteria; phylum Methylomirabilota; class Methylomirabilia; order Rokubacteriales; family CSP1-6; genus CAMLFJ01. Next base: position 13,250 of record DATFGS010000429.1, read on the forward strand.
AAGCGGGTCTGCATGCGGGCGCTGGAGAGATGGGTGGTCGGGACGTGGTAGTTGTCCGAGCAGTTGTCCACCATCGTCTTCCAGTTGACCGGCTCGAGCCACTTCATCGGGCCCAGCGCCTGCATGCCGCCGTCGCGCCGGTTGAAGACGGTGTCGAGGTACCAGCGCGCGTCGCCCAGGTACGCCTCGAGGCTCGGGGCGTCCTTGGCCCAGGTGGCGAAGACGATCCCCGCGTAGGTCTCCACGCGGGCCTCGACGAGGCCGAGGGAGTCCCGGTCGAGCGCGTCGTAGTAGGCCTCGGATTTTCCCGGGACGTGGTCGAGCGCGCCGTCGTTGCGGTACGTCCAGCCGTGGTAGGTGCACATGAAGCGGGTGGCGTTGCCGTCGTCGCAGCGCACCACGCGGTTGCCCCGGTGGCGGCACATGTTGAGCAGCGCGTGGAGCCGCCCCTGGCCGTCGCGGGTCAGGATGACCGGGTCCTCGCCCATGTAGGTGTGGAAGAAGTCGTCCCGGGCGGGCACCAGGCTCTCGTGCCCGATCATCAGCCAGGCGCGCCCGAAGATCCTGGTCATCTCGTCGTCGTAGACCGCCTGCTCGCTGAAGATGCGGCGGTCGATCTTGCCGGTGGCCGGATCGATGACGGCGTACTTCCGGGTGGCGCCCATCGCGCGATCCTCCTTGTCGCGCTCATTATAGGCCGACCCGCGCGTGATCTTCACCGGGGTTTCGGTGCTATCATCCGCGACAGGACAACGCTCGCGCGGAGGCAACGCTCATGACGACATCGCCGCCCGTCTCGTTCAGCCACTTCGGCATCTACGTGACCGACCTCGCGCGGATGGAAGACTTCTACACGCGCGTGCTCGGCCTGCTCGTGAGCGACCGCGGGCAGGTGCCGGGCGGGTCCGACCTGGTCTTCCTCTCCCGGGATCCGGACGAGCACCACCAGATCGTGCTGGCCACCGGCCGCCCGCCCGGGGTGGAGTTCAACGTGGTGAACCAGATCTCGTTCAAGCTGCCGACGCTCGCCGATCTCAAGGCCATGCACGCCCGGGCCCGCGACGAGGGGACCAAGCAGTTCCGGATCGTGACCCACGGCAACGCGTGGTCCGTCTACTTCGCCGACCCGGAGGGCAACCGGGTCGAGGTCTTCGTGGACACGCCGTGGCACACCCCGCAGCCGGTAGTGGAGCCGTTCGACATCGAGGCGCCGGCGGAGGTCATCGAGCGGGAGACCGAGGCCCTATGCCGCAATCGCCCCGGGTTCATGTCGCGGGAGCAGTGGCGGGCGGCCCAGGTGACGCGGATGGCCGTGGCCCGGTAGCCGGACCGCGATCGCCTCCGGGGCGCGACGGCGGTGAGCTTCAGCATCATCGGCAAGGGCACCCCGAAGCGCGACGGGGTCGAGAAGGTCACCGGGCACACCCAGTTCCTGCACGATCTCACCCTGCCGCGCCTCGCCCACGGCGCGATCCTCCGGACCCGACACCCGCACGCGCGCGTGCTCCGGATCGACACGAGCGCCGCGGAGGCGCTGCCCGGGGTGATCGCGGTGATCACCGCCGACCGGGTGGAGCAGCATCCGTTCGGCTTCGCCAAGGATCATCTGGCCCTCAAGGGCGGCGCGGCCGACGGCGGCAAGGTGCGCTGCATCCGCGACGAGATCGCCGCGGTGGCCGCGCTGACCGAGGAGATCGCCCAGGAGGCGGTGCGGCGCATCCGGGTGGACTACCAGGAGCTGCCCGCGGTCTTCGATCCGGCGGCCGCGCTCCGGCCGGGCGCCCCGCTCGTCCACGAGGCGCGCGAGAGCAACCTCGTGAATCTGCGCTACCAGTTCGCCCACGGCGACGTGGACTCGGCCTTCGCGCGGGCGGCCGTCGTGGTGGAGGGCGAGTACCGGCTCAACTACGTGACCACCGCCTGCCTGGGCACGATGACCGCGATCGCGGCCTGGAGCGCGCCCGAGCGCCCCGAGGCCTCGCTCACCATGTGGAGTACCACCCAGGTGCCGTTCCTCTACCAGCGCGACCTGGCCGAGGCGCTCGGCATCACCGGCGACCGGGTGCGCGTGATCCAGCCGCCGGTCGGCGGCAACTTCGGTCGCGGGCTCGATCTCTACCCGATCGACATCATCGCCGCGCTCCTGGCCCGGCGCGCCGGCCGGCCCGTGAAGATCGCCTTCGAGCGCATCGAGGAGTTCATCGCGAGCCCGACCCGCGAGCCGTGCCTGATCCACCTGCGGACCGCGGCGGACCGCGACGGCCGGCTGCTGGGCCGCGACGCGCGGGTGGTGATCGACAACGGCGCCTACGTCTCGTGGGGCTCGACGACGCCCTACGTGATGCTCTCCACCACCGCCGGGCTCTACCGCGTCCCCGCGGTCCGCTTCGACACCAGCATCGTCTACACCAACAACCCGTACTCGGGCTCGATGCGCGGCTACGGCAACCTCGAGAGCACGTTCGCCATCGAGGCCCAGATGGACGACCTGGCGGAGCGGCTCGGCCTCGATCGCGTCGAGATCCGCCGCCGCAACGCCACCCGGTCGGGCGACGTGAACCCGCAGGGCAGCGTCATCACCTCCTGCGCCATGACCGAGTGCCTCGACGCGGTCGAGCGCGAGATGGCCGCGTCGGTGGGCGGGGTCGCCCGGCCCGGCTGGCGGCGCGGGGTGGGCTACGCGGCGATGTTCCACGTGGGCGGGGGCGCGCGCGTCTATCGCTCCGACGGCTGCGGGGCCATCCTCAAGCTCGACGACTTCGGGAAGGTCTCGCTGCTCACCGGGGCCAGCGAGATCGGGCAGGGCTCGGAGACCGTGCTGGCCATGATCGTCGCGGAGGAGCTGGGGCTGCCGCTCGCGCGGGTGGAGGTCGTCAACAGCGACACCAGCGTCAAGCCGTGGGACGTGGGCGTGCACGCCAGCCGCACCACCTTCATCGCCGGGAACGCCGCGCTGCTGGCCGCGCGCGCGCTCAAGGGCAAGCTCCTCGCCCTGGCCGCCTCGGTGATGGACGAGCGCGCGGACGACCTCGAGCTGGCCGACGGCCGGGTCCAGGTCAAGGACCATCCGGAGCGCGGCATGGAGTACGACCGCGTGGTCCGCGCCGGCCATTTCCGCGAGGGCGGCCGCACGCTCGTGGCGGAGGCGTTCTACGACCCCCCGAACGAGATGCTGTCGAAGGACCTGCGGGGGAACGTCTCGGCCGCCTACGGCTTCGCGGCCCAGGCCGTCCTGGTGGAGGTGAGCGAGACCACCGGCCAGGTGCGGGTGCTCAAGGTCGCCTCGGCCCACGACGTGGGCCGGGCGCTCAACCCGCTCGCCGCCGAGGGGCAGATCCACGGCGGCATCCACATGGGCCTCGGCTACGCGCTCTCCGAGGAGCTGCGGATCGAGGAGGGGCGGGTGCTGAACCCGCAGTTCATGGAGTACGCGCTGCTCTCGGCCTCCGACATGCCCGAGATCGTGATCCACCTGATCGAGACGATCGACGAGGCCGGCCCCTTCGGCGCCAAGGGGCTCGGGGAGTCCGGGGTCATCCCGGTGGCCGCCGCGGTGGCCAACGCGGTGAAGGACGCGGTCGGGGTGCGGCTCACCGCGCTGCCGATGACGCCCGAGCGCGTCTTCCGCGCGCTGGCGGCCCGGCCGATCTCATGATCGCGCCGATGTGGGAGGCGCCGGCCGAGTCGCGGCCTCGGAAGGCGCTGGAGCGGCAGACCCTCGAGGGGCTGCGCCGGACGCTCGGCCACGTCCTCGACCACGAGGCGTGGCGGCGCCGCCTCCCGGGCGTGCGACCCGGCGACATCCGCGCGCCCGCCGACTGGGCGCGGCTGCCGTTCCTGACCAAGGACGAGCTGCGCGACGCCTACCCGTTCGGGCTGGCCTGCGTCGAGCCCGACCGCGCCCTGCGTGTGCACATGTCCTCCGGCACCACCGGCAACCCGGTGCTGAACCCGTACACGCGGGCCGACATCGAGCAGTGGGGCGCGGTGATGGCGCGCTGCTACGTGGCGGCGGGCGTGGGGCCGCGGGACGTCATCCAGATCACGCCGTCGTTCGGCCTCTTCACCGGGGGCTTCGGCTTCCACTACGGCGCCGAGCGGATCGGCGCGATGGTGGTGCCGATCGGCGCCGGCCGCACGTCGCTCCAGCTCCAGCTCATGCGCGATCTGGGGACCACCGTGCTCACCGGCATCTCGACCTATCCGCTGCGCATCCTCGAGGTCGCGCGGGAGGAGCGGTTCGATCTGGGCTCGCTCCGCCTCCGGGTGGCCATCCTGGGCTCCGAGATGTGGTCCGACGATCTCCGCGGGCTCATCGAGCGCGAGCTCGCGGTCACCACGTTCGACATCATCGGGATGACCGAGACGGGCGGGCCGGGGCTCGGCATCGACTGCGGGGCCCGCGCCGGCATCCACGTCTGGGAGGACCACTACTTCTGCGAGGTGGTGGACCCGGCGACGGGTGCGCTGCGCGCGGACGGCGTCGAGGGCGAGCTGGTGGTGAGCACGCTCACGCGCGAGGGATTGCCGCTGATCCGCTACCGCACCCACGACCTCACGCGCGTGCTCAGCCGCGAGCCGTGCGCCTGCGGGCGGACTCACCTGCGGCTGGACCGGCTGCACGGGCGGACCGACGACATGGTGATCTTCCGGGGCGTGAACTTCTATCCGCGCCAGATCGAGTCGCTGCTCCTCAAGCAGCCAGGCGCGGGCCACGAGTACCAGATCGTGCTCGACCGGGCCCCCGGCGGCAGCGACCGGCTGGCGCTGCTCCTGGAGGCCCGCGAGGATTTCGCTCAGACCGGCCTGCCGCGGCTGCGCGGCGAGCTCCACGAGCTCCTGAGCCTGAGCCCGGAGATCACGCTGCTCAAGGAGGGCGAGCTGCCGCGCCCGCCGGGGAAGGCGGTGCGGGTGGTGGATCGTCGCTAGCGGCCCCCGGCGCCCAGGGGCGGCGCATCCGCCCGCGCGTAGCTGACGGTGAGAATCTCCCAGAGATGGCCGTCCGCGTCCTGCCAGTAGAGGTTCTTGCCACCGAGCCGGCGGTTGACCTGCATGTCGGTCTCGCCGAGCGGAGAGCTCCGGTACGGGATCCGGGCGGCCTGGATGCGGGCGAGGATCGCGTCGAACTCGATGTCGGTGACGCGGAAACAATAATGGTGGCTCTCGAAGGGATGCCGGTCGGCGAAGTCGAGGGTGAGCGCCTCGTTGACATAGACCGGCGTGAACGGGCCCTGCCTCTCCTGCCAGGGAACGTCGAGCAGCCCGGCCAGCGAGCGCGCCATGGCGATCGGATCGTGAGAGGGAACGATCAGATGGTCGAGGTGAATGGGCATCGGTCATCTCCTGAGTCGGCCCAGCGCGCGGGCCGCGAGGCGGTCCTTCTTGCTGAGCCGGCGGGGGTTGCCCTTCTTGGTCGGCGGCCGGCTCACCTCCTCGTCGTCCTTGTCCGGCGCGCCGTCCGGAGCGTGATCCGGGCCGCTCGCGCGGTCCGCTCCTCGCACGCGGGACAGGAACTGGTCGGCGGTGATGGCGATGGCGTGGGCGCGGGCGGCCGCCTGCCGCACCTCGCGGTCGCTGGAGACGACGGCGGCTCCCGCGGTGGCCATCCGTGCCAGCAGGCGGTCGGCGGTTTCTCGCCCACTGGAGAAGACGACGCGCACCCCATCGCCGCCGCCGCCGGTCCCGCCCTCGCGGTTGCCGTCGAAGACGACGGTGAACCGGTCGCCCGAGGCGCGCGCGGCGGTCGAGAGGAGGCGGCAGAGCGCCCGCCGCCCGGCCTCGAGGCTCTCCCGCTCCAGCTCGGCCAGCTCGGGCGCCTGCCGGATCACGTTGTAGCCGTCCACCAGCCAGTGCACGTCGTCTCCCGGTCAGGGGAAGGCGCCTTGCCGCCCCGGTTCAGCCGAGGTTGTAGAGCCGCGCGCAGTTGTCCCAGAGGATCTTCGACTTCGACTTGTCGGTGACGCCCTCCAGGTGGACGAACTCCTCGATCGCGGTCGGGAAGAGCCCGTCCGAGTGCGGGTAGTCGGTGGAGACCACGATGTTGTCGTCGCCGATCGCCTCGATGACCTGGCGGAGCGGCTTCTCGTCGGCGTCGGTGGCGATCACGCACTGGCGGAAGAAGTACTGGCTGGGCGTGTGCGCGATCTGGATCTCGGACCCGGGCCCGAACTTCTCCCACGCTTCGTCGAGGCGCCAGAGATACCAGGGGAGCCAGCCGCACGTGCCCTCGAGGAAGGCGCAGCGCAGGCCCGGATGCCGCTCGAGGACGCCGCCGGCCGCCATGCTGCCGAAGGCCATCATCAGCTCGACGGGGTTGCGGCCGGCCACCCCGATCACCCGGCCGTTGGGCGTGTCGAGGTAGCGCCGCGCGATGTCGTCGCGCAGCGACGATTGCCCGGTCGGGTGGAAGCCGACCGGCACGCCGAGCTCCTCGATGGCGGCCCACAGCGGCTCCATCGCCGGGTCGTGGACGTGACGGCCGTTGACCGGGTTCGGATTGCCGACGACCGCCACCGCGCCGAGCCGGCGCACCGCGCGCCGGGCCTCCGCGATCGCGCCGGGCACGTCGTGGAACGCCACCTGGGCCGCGAACTTCAGCCGCGAGGGCTCGTACTGGCAGTAGTCGTAGGTCCAGTCGTTGTGCGCGCGGGCCAGCGCGGAGGCCACCGCCGGGTCGAGCTCGTCGTGCATGAGCACCTGCCGCCCGCGCGTGCCGTAGAGGACGGCCACGTCGATGCCTTCGATGTCCATGGCCTGGACGTGCGACTCCGCGTCGTAGCCCCGCGCGTGGGCGATCTCGTAGTGCGGCGACCGTGCGAAGGCGCGCTGGTGGAGATCCTTGCCGACCACCGCGGTGCGCGCGCGCTTGGACATCTCGGCGATCTCGA
>DATFGS010000430.1:0-2512 GCA_035249225.1 Candidatus Methylomirabilota bacterium
GAACGTCTGGTGCTGGGTGTTGCTAGTGGCGGCGTCAGCAAAGCGGAGGCGGCGGTCTTCGTCCAGCAACACCTCCGACCGAGATCTAGCAAGTAGCGCTGCCTCGGAAGCGATCAGAGTCCACTGCCCGGCTTATGGGCCCTTTCTAGCCTTGGACCCGCTGATTAAGAGTCATCGGGTTGACGCCGAAGAATCTCTCATCGACGCTGCCTGAGATACTGCGATAGCCGCTACCTACTGAGGATGGCCTCGACACGAATGATCGGCGCCACCACCCGAGACTCCTGCCAGCCCCATGGAACACGGCATTGTCGCGACCATCCGCCGCCGCTCCCGTCGTGGGGCAGAGCGTGATCGCGGCCACGCAGTGGTCGGCGCTGGACTTGGATCTCGAGCGCGAGCTCGGCAGGAGGACCGTCCCCTATCGTATTGGGCAACGGCAACTCGACCCGCGCTAGCCTCGCCCAGCCACCCGCCGCCCGTGTGCTATCATCCCGCCACTGTGCGTCCCGGCACGATCCACCACGCGGAGGCGTGACCATGCGCAAACCCACGGCGATCGGACTCGTAGCGCTCCTGCTTGGCTTGGCCGCGCTCCTCGCGCCCCCCCTGCCCGCGGGCGCCCAGGATGAGGTCAAGCTCGGCGCGTTCCTGCCCATCTCCGGGATCAGCGCCGACGTAGGCGCGCAGATGAAGGCGGGCACCGAGGTCGCGCTCGAGCGCATGGCGACGCTCCAGGTGGGCGGCAAGCCCATGAAGGTCCGCGTCATCTGGTACGACGACGAGGGCAAGGGCGACGTCGGGCTCAACGTGGTCACGCGCGCTCTCACCGTGGACAAGATCCACGTGGGGATGGGCTTTCTCTCCAGCGACGTGTTCATCCGGGTGATGGACGAGTTCCAGAAGGCCGCGACCCCGGTGGTCACCTGCTGCTCGGCGTCGCTCAAGATCGGGGAGAAGATCGCCCAGAACAAGATGCAGCACGTCTTCCAGCTGAGCCCCACCGCCAACGACATCGCGCGCTCGGTGGCGGCCGCGGTCGCCCAGCACGTGAAGCCGAAGAAGATCGCGCTGCTCAACGAGAACACGGATGCGGGGCGCGACTTCTCCCGCATCGTCCGCGACTGGTTCGGCGCCAACGCCAAGGACGTCGAGGTCGCGGCCGACGAGTTCGTCGACCGGGGCGTGACCGACCTGACCCCGCAGTGGGCGAAGATCAAGCGCTCTGGCGCCCAGGCCACCATCGGCGAGGTCTACGGCTCGAGCGGCCCCGTGCTCTTCAACCAGTGGTTCGAGCTGAAGGTGCCGTCGCTCATCGCCCACATGGGCGCCACCGTGAGCGCACAGACGTTCATCGACCAGCACGTCAAGCAGACGGATCTGGCCATCATCAATAACCGCTGGTGGCCCGCGAAGTACTCCGAGGTGTCCGAGCCGATGATGGCGGCCTACAAGAAGAAGACCGGCACCGACCCCACCAACTTCGCGGTGCAGGCGCACGACGCCACCCTGGTCCTGCTGGACGCCATCCAGAAGGCGGGCAGCCTCGATCCGCAGAAGATCCAGGCCGCCCTCGAGTCCACCACGTTCGTGACCGCGTGGGGCACCCGCAAGTTCACCCCGCTCGCCGAGGGGCACCGCATGCCCGTCCAGACCGTGGTCGTGCAGATCCAGGGCGGCAAGAAGGTGCCGATCTATCCCGAGTCCGTCGCGGCGGCCGCGGGCGGCAAGTACCTGCCGGTGCCCCCGTTCGCGTGGGACAAGAAGTAGCGCCCCCGAAGCTCGCCCTCGCCGGCCTCAGCAAGCGGTTCGGCGGCCTCCGCGCCGTGTCCGCCTGCTCGTTCGAGATCGCGCCCGGCACCGTGGTGGGCCTCATCGGCCCCAACGGGTCCGGCAAGAGCACGATCTTCAACCTGGTGACCGGCCTGCTGCGGCCCGACGAGGGGGCGATCCTCTACGACGGGGAGCGCATCGACGGCCTCGCCACCCACGAGATCGCGCGCCGCGGGGTCGGCCGCACGTTCCAGTCGGTGAAGATCTTCCGCGACCTGCCCGTGCGCGAGAACCTGGCCATCGCGGCCATGGGCCGCCGGCTCAGGGGCTGGGAGCCGCGCGCGCGGGAGTGGGTCGCCCGCATGGGCCTCACCCACCTGGTCGACGCGCCCGCGGGCAGCCTCTCCATCGGCCAGCAGCGCCTGCTCGAGCTGACGATGAACCTGGTGATCGAGCCGGATTTCCTGCTGCTCGACGAGCCCCTGGCGGGCGTGCACCCGGTGATCCGGCGCCAGATCGCGGACACCCTCGGCGACCTGCGCGCGCGCGGGCGCACGCTCCTGATCATCGAGCACCACATGCCGTTCGTGATGGGGCTCTGCGACAAGATCGTGGTGATGGACCACGGCGAGAAGATCGCCGAAGGGCCGCCCGCGGCGATCCGCGCCGACGCGCGGGTGATCGCGGCCCTGCTCGGACGCGCGGAGCCCGGGAGCGACGATGCTGGAGCTTGAGAACG
>DATFGS010000431.1:0-6416 GCA_035249225.1 Candidatus Methylomirabilota bacterium
GCTGGAGGGGGTGCGCGGGAAAGACGTGCTCCTGGGCGTCATCGACGTCGGTACCGAGGAGATCGAGTCGCCCGCGCTGGTCGCCGGCCGGATCAGGAAGGCGCTGCCGTACGTCGATCCCGGGCGGCTCTTTCCCTGCACCGACTGCGGCATGGTCCCGCGGTCGCGGCATTCGGCCCGGGGAAAGCTCCGGGCTCTCGTGGAAGGTGCACAGCTGGTCCGCCGCGAGCTCGGGGTTCCGGGGGACTCCTGATCGGCGGGGCGGGATTGACCGCCGGACGTCACGGCGTGGAGCGGCGACTCCCGGACGGTGCGCGGGTCATTCGTTGACCGGCGTGAGGACGGGGGCCCCCTTGGCCTTCAGCAGCACCACGACGAACCTGGCCGGCTCCGTGTTGCTGGCGTTGCGCCCCACGACGTGGACATCGGCAGGCCCCTCGTAGAACGACTGCCCCGCCTTGAGGGTGACGGCGGGTCGTCCCTTCAACTGCATGACGATCTGGCCCTCGAGAACGTAGACGAACGCATGGGCGTCGTGCCGATGGACCATGTCTCGTGCGCCCGGCGGATACGACACCTCGATCATGCGCCCCTCCTTGCCGGGGTAGTCCGCGAGCTCGATCGTGAACAGTTCCCTTACGTCTGCGGCTTCGGCCGGGGCGGCTGCGAGCATCAGGAGGGCCGCTAGGTAGACGCGGAAGTAGAAGTGTCGTGTCTTCATGTTGTTCCTTTCAGGTCAGGCCCTGGCCCGTGAGCCGCGGAGCCACTCGTCGAAACCGACGCGGCCGCCGTAGTAGCGGGCCTTGGGTCACTCACGACCGTACGCGGATCGCCGACTGCCTTCAGATAGCGGGCGACGAATTCGTCGAACGGTGCCCGGTCCTGGCCGGCGATCTCGACGATGCCGGTTCGAGGCGTCGCGACCGCCACATCGGCGACGATGGCCGCAACGTCGTCCGCCGCGATGGCTGGAACAGTCCGGGCGAAATCAGCGCCCCTCTCAGCCCAGGACCGCGTCCCACACGGCCCGCTCCGGCTCCTGGGGCGCGTCCACGACCCGAGGCCGATCCGAGAAGATCATGGTGGCGCGGCGTGGCGGGGCATAGGCTGGCCACTCGGGAAGGCCGGCGGCGCGCGGCTGCCCACTCCGGGCGAAGGCGAGCCAGGCGTCCTGCATGTGGCCGGCGAGTGCCTCGGCCGTGGGCGTGCGGCCCGCGATCGCGCCGATCTCCGACGTTGCCAGTGTCCCGAATACGAACGGCAGCTCGAGGGCGTGGACCGCGCCTTGGGGCCGGCCGGGCTCCCTCCCTTTCCACTCGAACTGGTAGACGAAGACGTCGGGCGTGTGGCGGGCGTGCAGCTCGGCCAACTTGAGGGCGCCGGCCCGGAAGATGTGATCGGTGGAGATGGCGAGCCAGGTCTCGACGGGTGAGGCATCCTCGCCACGCAGGCTGCGGGCGGCGCGGTAGGCGTCCACCGCGCGTTGCGCGTGGGGCCGTCCGCCGGGATCCGCGCCGGGGAAGAGCATGGCGCAGCGCTGGAGCAGGGCCGCCTCGTCCAGCTGCTCCAGCGAGGGGTCGAGGAAGCGGTAGAGCTTCATCTCCTCGAGATTGGTTCCCACGATCAGGGGCACCCCCCGGGCCGACCCCTCGGCGATGGCCGCGAACGGTCGAGCCGGTATCAGCTCGCCGTCGGCCACCGGCGAGAAGGGCGGAATCACGGAGCGGCCGGCCACGGTGTTGACCGCGGCCATGAGGTCCTTGGCCGGCACATGGCGCAGGCGGCGGGCGTCCGCCGGTGCCAGACCCACCTCCGCCAGGATCTGCCGAGTGACGTCGAGGGCCGCCGACGGCGGACGCGTCAGGTTGAGCGAGCCGCTCTGGAGGACGGCGCGGTGGAACAGGCTCCGAGCCCGCGGTATCGTGAGCAGGACCGCGATGTTCACCGAGCCGGCTGACTCCCCGAACACGGTCACGTTGCCGGGGTCGCCGCCGAAGGCCGCGATTTCGTCGCGGACCCATTCCAGGGCCGTCACCTGGTCCAGCATGCCCTCGTTGCCGGTGGCGTCGACCCCGCCCTCGAGCTCCCGAGTCCGCAGGAACCCGAACGGCCCCAAGCGATAGTTGATGGTGACCACCACCACGTCGCCGCGACGCACGAGGTGGACGGCATCGTACGTGCGTTCCGATCCCGAGCCGATGACCCAGGCGCCTCCGTGGATCCACACCATGACCGGCCGCGGGCGGCCATCGCCCGCGGCGGGGGCCCACACATTGAGGCTGAGGCAGTCCTCGCTCTCCTCGTCGACCAGGATGCCGAGGATCGGGGCCAGAGGGCGGCTGGCTTGGTGGGAGGCGGGTCCGAAGCGCGTCGCGTCACGCACACCGTGCCACGGCTCCGGTGGCTCTGGCGCCCCGAAGCGCCGCGGGCCGACGGGAGGCTTCGCGAACGGAATGCCGCGAAACACCCGGACGTCTCCTTCAGCCGTACCGCGCACCCAACCCCGCCGCGTCTCGACGTTCAGTCCCGTTCTCTCCACCGGCCCTCTCCTTCCTCAGCATCGCGTGCCGCACCGCGAGTCAGAGCCCGACGACTCCAGATTCAGCGACGCTAGGCTGGCCGAACGCGGCTGTCAACATCGGAAGCACGTGCCGGACTCGCCCCTCCTCATCGCCCCCATATGGCTCACCCGGGAAAAATCAAGGTCGGGATATGGTGGGATGAGCGCACCGCACGGCTAGGGCGGTGGGGGCGACTAGTACCAGGAGGCCTGCCGAGCAGGGGGGACACGATGACGAGGACTGGGAGACAATACCGTCCCGGGGTGGCGCAAACTCCGTCGCAAGCAAGACGGATCACCCTGCTCTGCTGGCTGCTCGCCCTCACCGCGGCGGCCTCTGCCGAGGGCGCGTGGGTGCTGTGGCTTCAGGACCACTGGACTGCTGACGCCCATGCCGTAGCAAGCTCTGGCCCGCATCTCGGCGTGGCGCCCAGCGTGGAGATCGCCAATGGACAGGCACGCGGGGACCGCTAGACGCCCCTGCGTCGACGGTAGACTACATGGCCCGCATCCTCGTGGTGGACGACCAGGAAGACGTAGCCGAGCTGGTGAAGGCCGTGCTCACGGATGCCGGCCACGCGGCGGAGGCGGTATGTAGTGGGCGGGCGGCGGTCGACCAGCTGAAGCGGACCGTGTACGACCTGGTCGTCTGCGATGTGCGCATGCCGGAGGTCGACGGCAGGGCGGTCTCCCGCGCAATCGCGCAGCTTGTACCCCCACGGCCGGTCGTGCTCTTCATGACCGGATACGGCGACAGCCCCGTCGAATCGGAGTTCCTTCGGACGACCGCGGCGGTAGTTCTCGCCAAGCCACTGGGCATCGATGAGCTGCTTGCCCGCGTCCAGGGCCTTCTCGTGAAGCCATGAGACCGCCCGCGTGGGCCCTCCTTCTCGCCATTGTCATGCTGCTCCCGGCCGGTTGTGGCCTGGGGAAGCCGCCATCCGCGTGGGAAGCGCTTCCGCTCGGGACCATGGCGGATTTCCGGGGAATCTGGTTCACCGACCCGCAGAACGGCTGGATCGTGGGCGGCAACTACGACATCCCCGGAGGGCTGATCGGCCGGACGCGCGACGGCGGCAGGACATGGCACTTCGCCAGCAACCTCGCCGAGATCCCGGTCGGGCGCCTCCAGGCCACCGCGGTGCGCTTCTTCGAGGCGGAGCGCGGGCTCGTGGCCACGGGCGACGGAGCGATTTTCGCCACTCGCGACGGTGGCGAAAACTGGGCGCTCGTCCGCCACGGGAGCGGGAGCGAGTACCTCAACGGCTTCAGCTTCATCGACGATGAACGCGGCTGGGCCGTCGGCCATGGCGGCGTGCTGGGCACCATGGACGCCGGTCAGCATTGGCGCCGGTTGAGCCCCGCGCGCGGAAACGGCCGGGTCTCGGGATGGGCGATCCATGTGCTCGACGACCGGACGGGCTGGCTGGCCGGCCTGCATGGAACGCTCATGCGCACGCTCGACGGCGGCATCACGTGGGAGTCCGCCGCGACGCCGCTGGCCGCCGGCCGCCCGACCTTGCGCGACGTCTTCTTCATGGACGACCAGTACGGATGGGTGGTGGGCGAGGAAGGAACCATCCTCGCAACGCGGGACGGCGGCAGTACCTGGGTCCGCCGGGACCCGGGCCTCGCCGACGCGCGCTCCGCGCCGAAACTCGAGCGCATTCCGCGCGCCGGCAAGGTCGACGTGATCGACGCCGGAGACCGGACACCGGGACTGACTCTGAGTGCAGTGCGCTTCGTCGACCGCAGCCGCGGCTGGGCCGCCGGCTACTACGCAGGCCTGGGCCGCTCGCTCATCCTGCGCACGCAGGATGGAGGCGTGACGTGGGCGGTGGACGCCGACATCGCCGGGGAGGAACTGCGCGTGTTGTTCGTGCAGGGCGGAGCGACGCTCTGGGCGGCGGGTACGCGCGTGCGCGAGGGTCCGCAGGCCATCTACCGGCGCGCGCTGTCGGCGGCGGCGAAGTGAAGCGAATCGCGTACTGACGCGAACGCGCTGAGCGCCTCCGTGTCGGCCTGGCCCGGCGTGTAGAGCGCGAGCAGGTACCCGTCGTGCGCGATGAACAGGAATCGCTGCGGGTTCGCGTGTGACAGGCGGTTCCAGGTTTCGACTTCCAGCGCATCGCGCCCGCCGACCTTGAGGGCCTGCCGCGACTTCACGTCGCGCCGCTGGTCGTGGCCCAGCGCCTTCAACCCCGCGTCCGCGAGCGCCGGCAGGTCCGGCGGCGGCAGCGCGTCGACCCTGGCCAGGACGTCACTGAAGGTGGAGTCGATGTCCGCGTACGGCCCGACCCTCGCGGGGTCGCCGAAGAACACGGACCACGCGGCCCAGAATGCCTCGCGCTCGGCGGCGGTGGGGAACAGCTCCCGCGGCACCGGCACGTTGCGCAGACGCCATCGCGCCTCGTCCACGCGCCCTCCTCGCCAAAGCTCGCGCGCGCGCTCCACCTCCCGCCGGATCCCGGGCGGCCCGGCGGCGCCCAGGTCCTGGAGGACGAGCGCTGCTTCGCGGTTACGCAGACGCCATTGCCTTCCGTGGTCGAGCGCCGTCCAGCCGGCCGGAACTCGGACCTGCCCTCGATGCTCGCCGAGCTCGAACGCGCGCGGGGCTTCCCGCAGGTCACAGCCCGCCAGGAGCGCCAGAAGCAGCCCGACGACCAGCGGGGAATCGCGCGGGCTCATCGCGGAAACCGGATGCTCTCGATGACACGGTCGAACACCGGCAGATTCTCCTCGAGACCGCGGAACGTCGCCACGAACAGATGACTGTTGTGAACGACGTAAGCCTCGCGGCCGTGGAGTGTGCGCTCCCGCGTGTCGAGCGTGTAGTCGACGATGACGGCCGGTTCGCCGGCGATCGTCGCCTCGCGGCGTCCGACCACCAGCGGCCGCTGCGGTTCCTCGGGGCGCTCCGGCGTGAACACGACTCGTTCGAGCACGTCGTCGAGCGTGAAGCGCAGCCGCTCGGCCGCGCCCAGCGCCACGCCTAGCTCGGCGCGCGCCAGGCCGCGGTCCTTCATCCGGAAGGCGGCCGTCGCGCGTCCCAGGGCCGCGTTGATGTCCGCCGCCACCTCGGCTTCGAGCGGCGAGAACGGGGAGTCGGTGAACGCATATGCGTTCCGGAGCGCCTTCTGGAAGTCGTGGCCGTCGAACGTGTCGAACTGGCCGATGATCTCCTGCAGCTTCGCCCGGCGGAGGCGTTCGGCGAGCAGATAGTAGTCGCCAACGCCGATGGCTTCGCCGACCGAGCGCTCCTTGACGAAGCGCGCGCCGCGGATGCCGCCGCTCGACTGGCCCTCGCGCCGCCAACCGGCCGGCGGCGGGGCTAGCGAGATCTGCTGGCCGGCCCAGTCAAAGGTCTCGGGCTGCGATGCGGCAAGCGCGCGTGGACCCGAATCGGATGCGGTAAGAAGCGCGGCGGTGAGGATGAAGAGCGAACGGGTCGATTGCGCGAGCATGGCAGTGACTCGAACTCTGCTCGGGGCGAACAATACGTATGGATACTAACAGATCATTCGCCCGAACGAGAGGATGCGGGACTCACCCCCACCCGGTTCACGCGGTGACGTCCCGCGAGCCACTCAGCTAGGCGATCGCGCCGTCCTCAGCGGCAGACGAGAACCGGAACCTTGCTGTGGGTCAGGACTTTCTGGGTCTCACTGCCCAGAACCAAGGCCGAGACGCCCTTGCGTCCGTGAGAGGCCATGAAGATCAAGTCGCACCCCTTGCTGATCGCGGTGTCGATGATCCCCTCGTAGGGCTCGGCGGTGACGTGCACGACCTCGCATGGCACACCCGCCGCCTGGGCGGCAAGCCTGATGGCGCCAAGGAATTTCTCGGCGCGGTCGTC
>DATFGS010000432.1:0-2666 GCA_035249225.1 Candidatus Methylomirabilota bacterium
CCGCCGGCGGTGATCGCGACGCTCCAGGCGGGGATGGGCGCGGCGGGTGTCTCGATCAACCGTCAGGGCACGCTCGCGCTGGTGGCCAATCGCGCCGAGGGCACCGTGTCCGTGTTCACCATCCAGGGCAAGACGGTCGCCCCCTCGAGCGTGGTGAAGCTGGGCGACGAGAAGTCGGGGCCCAGCCAGCCCGCCTTCACCCGGGACGGCCGGGCCGCGCTCGTCACGCGCGACGGGGACAGCTACATCTCGGTCCTCACCGTGGACGGCACCAAGGTGGAGCACAGCAAGCGCGACCTGAGCGCGGGAATGCGCCCGTACGGCCTCGACGTCAGCGCCGACGGGTCGATCGCGGTGGTGGCGAACATCGGGCGGGGCAACGGCGACAACGACACGGTGAGTGTGATCGACCTGCAGGCGCAGCCGTTCCGGGTGGTGGAGACGGTGGTGGTCGGCCAGACGCCCGAGGGCATCGCGCTGTCGCCCGACGGGAAGCTGTGCGCGGTGGTGGTGATGAACGGCAGCAACAAGCCGCGCGAGTCGCCCTTCTACAACGCCAACGGCAAGCTGCTGCTCTACCGGGTGGACGGCACGAAGCTCGTGCCCGCGGCCGCCGCGTGGCTCGGCCGCTGGTCGCAGGGGATCGCGTTCTCGGCGGATAGCCGGACGATCCTGGTCCAGAACATGGGCGACGGGAACATCCAGGTGCTGCGGTGGGACGGGTCGACCCTGCAGGACACCGGGCAGCGCATCAAGACGACCGGGGGCCCCGCCGGCATCCGCACCCCCGCCCGCCCCTGAGCGCGAAGAGCCCGCCTCCGGGTCAGTGTCCGTTGGAGGTCGGGTTGCCGCTCATCAGCAGCGGGGCCGGCGGATGCTGCCCACCCCACGGCGCGGTGGTCACGAGCAGGGCGGGCACGCGATCGCTCGGCATCGGCTTCGCGAAGTAGTAGCCCTGGCCGTGGTCGCAGCCGAGCGAGCGGAGGTGCTCGAGCTGGTCCGCGCTCTCGATTCCCTCGGCGGTCACCGAGAGGCCGAGGCTCTTGGCCACCGTGATGACCGCGCGCACGATCGCGCTGTCCTCCACGTTCTGGCCGATACCCTTCACGAATGACCGGTCGACCTTGAGGGTGTCCACCGGGAAGCGCTTGAGGTACCCGAGCGAGGAATAGCCGGTCCCGAAGTCGTCGATGGCGAGCTGCACGCCGAGCGCCTTCAGCGCCTCCAGCTTGGCCAGGGTGGTCGGGGCATCGTGCATGACCACCGTCTCGGTGATCTCGAGCCGGAGCGCACCCGGATCGAGCCGCGTCTCGCGCAGGACCGCCGCGATCTCCTCCACGAGGCCGGGCTGCTGGAGCTGCCGCGCGGAGAGGTTCACGCTGATCGCCAGGGTCAGCCCCGGCGTGGCGAGCTGCCACTGGCGCGTCTGGCGGCAGGCCTCGTGGAGCACCCAGCGCCCGAGAGGCACGATGAGGCCGGTCTCCTCGGAGAGGCCCACGAAGTCGCCCGGGAAGAGGAGGCCCCGCTGCGGATGCTTCCAGCGGACGAGCGCCTCCATCTCGACGATGCGGCCGGTCGGCAGCTCGAGGATCGGCTGGTAGTGCAGGATGAACTCGCCGCGCGCGACCGCGTTGCGCAGGTCCAGCTCGAGGTCCATGCGCTCCTGCGCGGGCGCGTTCATGCTCTTGTCGAAGATCTCGTAGCGGGCCTTGCCCTTGCCCTTGGCGTGGTACATGGCGAGGTCGGCGTCGCGCAGGATGTCCTCCGGCGTCATCCGCTTGGCGGTGCTCATCGCGATCCCGATGCTCACCGTGATGACGACCTCGCGGCCCTCGACGCTGAACGGCTGCTGCAGCTCGCCGGTGAGCCGGTCCGCCACCGACGCGGGCGCCTTGTCGTCCTTGACGTCCTCGATCAGGATCGCGAACTCGTCGCCGCCCAGCCGGGCGATCGTGTCCTCGGGACGCAGGCAGGCGGCCAGGCGCTGGCTGACCCCGATGAGGAGCTGATCGCCGACGCCGTGGCCCAGGCTGTCGTTGATCACCTTGAACCGGTCGAGGTCGAGGAACAGCACCGCGAGCTGCTCGCCGCGCCGCTCGGTGCGGGTCAGCGCGTGCGCGAGGCGGTCCATGAACAGCGAGCGATTGGGCAGGCTGGTGAGCGAGTCGCGGAAGGCCTGGCGGGCGAGCTGGTCGAGCCGGCGGGGGAACTGATTGATCTCATCCGTCTGCTGCTCGATGGTGGCCAGCATCTTGGCGAACGAGCTCATGAGCGTGCCGATCTCATCCCGCCGCGTCGGCACCGAGGGCAGGTCCGCGACCTTGGTGGCGGTGGCCAGGTGCGCGGCCCGCGAGATGGCGGAGGCCACGTCCCAGACCACGAAGCCGCCGCCGGCCATGAGCAGGCCGGTGAAGACGAGCAGGGCGGGCATCGTGAAGGCCTCGGTGTACTGGCTGATCGGCCCGAGCATGACCCGGACGGGGGCCTGGAAGGCATAGGTCAGGATCAGGAGCGGGATGACCGACGCGAGGGTGAGGGCGAAGATGACCTTCTGCTTGACCCGCTGGCCCGCAAAGGCGATTTCCCGGTTCAGATCGTCGCCGCTCACTGGTCTCCGATCGCGTGGAAGCAGGGTTCGGGTGGCGCGCTACAGCCAAGCAACCCAA
>DATFGS010000433.1:0-15369 GCA_035249225.1 Candidatus Methylomirabilota bacterium
AGGGTGTGCAGGCTCCAGAGCATGAGCAGCGCGGCCACGATCACCACCAGCGACTTGACCGAGACGTCGATGGTCTCGGTCAGCTCGAAGCGGTGATTGAGCACGTCCATGGTCGGGTACACGAGGTTGAACGAGTTGCGCCAGAGCGACTCGAAGAGGCGGATCGCGTCCTGGAGGAAGAAGGAGACGCCGATCGCCGAGATCAGCGGGATGAGCCGCGGGGCGCTCCGGAGCGGCCGATAGGCGGTCCGCTCGATCACCACCGCGACCGCGCCGCTCACCGCCATGCCCGCGATCAGGACGATGAACAGCACGAGGACCCACGGGATCACGTCGAGCCAGCCCGCGGACTTGAACGAGAGCAGGATCTCCACGCCCACGAACGCCCCGATGATGAAGATCTCGGAGTGGGCGAAGTTGATGAACTCGAGGACGCCGTAGACCATCGTGTAGCCGAGCGCGATGAGGGCGTACATGAAGCCGAGGGTGAGGCCGTCCAGGAGGACCTGCGGGAAGATGCCGATCAGGAGATCGAGGTCCATCGGCAGTCAGCGGGGAGGCGGGGAGCAGCGGAAGGGGCGCCCGGAGACGAGCGCCCCTCCCGCGGATGACCGCGTGTGCGGCTACTTCTTGGCCGCCGGCGGCGGCGCGATCGTGAGCTGCTTGACGATCTTGTTGTCACCCCACTTCTCGGGGTTGTCGCTCACCACCGTCAGCACGAAGTACTGGGCCTTCAGCCGGTCGCCCTTGCTGTCGAAGGCGATCTCGCCGGTGATCCCGGAGTGCTTGACCTTGCGGATCGCCGCGGAGACGTCCTCGCGGGTGATCTTCTTGCCGCCCTTGACGAGGTCTTCCATCGCCTTGATCGCCATGGTGGTCGCGTCGTAGGCCTCGGCCGCGTAGGGCTCGGGGTTCTTGCTGAACTTCTTCTTGTAGTCCTCCACGAACGCCTTCGCCTTGGGCAGCGCGGAGGCGGGCCCCGCCGCGGAGGTGTAGTTCATGCCCACCACCGCCTTGCCCGCGATCTTGGTCAGGTCCGAGGAGTCCATGCCGTCCGGGCCCATGAACTTGGACTTGATGCCCTTCTCCCGCGCCTGCTTGAAGAACGGCGCACCCTGGTCGTAGATGCCGCCGAAGTAGATGACGTCGGGGTTCTTGGCCTTGATCGGGGTCAGGAGCGGGTCGAAGTTCGACTTCTCCTCGGTGCCCTCGAAGCCCAGGACCTTGATGCCCTTCTTCTCGGCGTCGGCCTTGAAGAACTCGGCGATGCTCTGTCCGTACTGGGTCTTGTCGTGCACGATGTAGGCGCTCTTGACCTTCATGGTGCCGTGCACGAACTCGGAGCCCACCACGCCCTGCACGTCGTCACGGCCGCACACCCGGTTGACGTTGACGTAGTTGCGGTCCGTGACCACCGGGTTGGTGTTGGCCGGGGAGATCATGGCCAGCGTCACTTCCTTGTAGACCTCGGACGACGGGATCGCGACGCCCGAGTTCAGGTGGCCGATGACCACCATGATGTCCTTGTCCGCGATGATGTTCTTGGCGTTCGCCACGCCGACGTCCGGCTTGGCCTGGTCGTCGAACGGCACGAAGTCGACCTTGTAGCCCGCCTTCTCGAGATTGCCCTTCAGCTTCTCGACGGCGAGCTGGGCCCCGAGCTTGATGCCCTCGCCGAGCACCGCCTGGCCACCCGACAGGGGACTCTGGGAGGCGATCTTGATGGTGCCCTTGGACTGGGCGTCGGCGATCGAGGCCACCGGCAGCACCAGCGCCAGAGCGGCGATCACTGCGATGACCAGGCGATGTCGTGTGATTCTCATCGGCTCCTCCTCCTTGGCCAGACGGAAACGGGTGGGTTCAAGCGCGGCCATTATAGCGATTTCTGAGAGATCGTCAACGGACGGGGAGCCCCGCGGCGGCCCTCGGATCGAGTCGGCGCAGGGCGTCCAGCTGCGCCTCGGCCAGGTCGGCGCGGCCGACGCTTCGGTAGGCGTGGACTAGCCAGAAGCGGGCCGGGACCGCGGAGGGGGCCAGCCGGGCCGCGCGCTCCAGGGCGAGGATCGCGTCCCCCGGCTTGCCCTGCTCGACCAGCGCCCGCCCCAGCAGCATGAGCGCTCCGGGGTCGTCCTCCACGAGGGCGATGGCCGTCGCGAGCGGGGCGGGCGTCGCTCCGCCCGGGCTTCCGGGTGGCAGGCCGCGGGCGCGCAGCAGGAGCGGCACCGCGTCCTCGAGACGGCCCCGGAGCAGGTAGAGGAGCCCGAGCCGTCCCAGCCCGTTCGGTGACCCCGGTAGGAGCGCGAGGTACTGCTGCAGCACCGCGTCCGCTTCGTCGTATCGCGCCCGGACCAGCAGGAGGGTGCCGAGGTTGAAGTGGGGGATGGGATTGTCGGGCCGCAGCTCGATGGCCCGGCGCAGGTGCACCTCGGCCTCGTCGAGGCGCGCCTGGCCGAGCTCGGCGGTGGTGATGGCGGAGCCCAGGTTCCCGTGGCAGAGCGAGCACCCCGGGTCCATCTCCACCGCCCACCGCCAGAGCGTCTCCGAGTCGCGCCAGACCTGGGTCTGGGTCCAGGCCGCGAGACCCAGCGCGAGGACGATCAGCGCCGCGCCCCCCACGAGCGCCGCCACCGTCGTCATCGTCGCGCGACCGCGCTCCCGGAGCCGGAGCACCCCGAGCACGCCCGCGCCGGCCAGTACCGCGAACCCGACGCCGGACAGGTAGCTGTAGCGGTCGTTGACGAGCTGGCTCCCCGCGTGCACGACGCCGCTGATCGGCAGCACCATCAGCGCCGAATACGTCCAGGCCGCGAGGCCCCCCGGCCACCGCGGGCGGGCGAGCACGAGGGCGGTGGTCACGCCGGCGACGACCACGAGGGCGGGAAGGAAGGGCCAGCTCGCGAGATCCACGCGGGCGGGCAGCTCGTACATCGGGGAGAGCCGGATCGGCAGCACGAACTTCATCGGGTAGAAGACGAAGCTATAGGCGACCATCCCGATCCGGGCGACCACACCGTACGACTGGTAGGAGGTCACGCCGGCGCCGCGGGGCAGGGCGATCAGCGCGACCACCGCGGTGACGGCGGCCAGGGCCGCGTACGGGGCCTTCTCGACGATCAGCCGGCGCCACCCGGCACCCCGCCGCCGCAGCGGGTAGAGATCGAGCAGGAGCAGGACCGCGGGCAGCGGCATGGCGGCCGCCTTCGACAGGAGCGCCGCCGCGAAGGCGGCCAGCGAGAGCGCCCGCCACGCCGGCCTCGGATCGCCTCCCCGCTCGAGGCCCTTGAGGTACGCGAGGACGGCCAGCAGGAAGAAGAGCCCGCAGAGCACGTCGCGCCGCTCGGTGATCCACGCCACCGACTCGACGCGCAGCGGGTGGACCGCCCACACCAGCGCCCCGAACGCCGCCGCCACCACGACGGGACCGGTCGCGTGTCCATCCTGCGAGCCGCCGCCCCAGGCCGCGGCGAGCAGGCGCCGGGCGATCAGGTACACGAGCGTCGCGTTGGCGGCGTGCAGGATCAGGCTCGTCAGGTGATACCCCCAGGGATTCATGCCGCCGAGAGCGTAGTCGAGCCCGAAGCTCAGCCACGTCAGCGGGATGTAGTGACCCATGAGCGTCGCGGTCAGCATCCACCGGATCTGCGGCCAGCCCAGGCCGCGGTAGGAGGGGTTGGCCACGAAGTTGACGGAGTCGTCCCAGTTGAGGAACTCGCCGCGCAGTGCCGGAAGGAACACGACGGCGGTGATCAGGAAGACGAGCGGAGCGAGGAGCAGGCCGAGGCGGCCGAGCCGCATCATGGGCGCGGCGATGAACCGGATGCGGGGACCGCCTCGAGGGGCAGGGCGGAGACCGCGCGCACCTCGGCGAGCAGCGTGTCGGCCTCGCCGTCCCGACCCCGCGCCCGCAGCGCCTCGGCCTGGCCTTCGAGGGCCTGGACCAGATAGCCGCGGAGCTCGGCGCGCGGCTTCAGCACGAACGCGGTCCGCAGGAGCGGCACCGCCGGCTCGTAGTGCCGCTGTAGCAGGTACACCAGCCCGAGGCGCTCGGCTCCGGAGGCGGACGGGGGGACGCGCTCCAGGTAGCTCCGGAGCGGCGCCTCGGCCTCGGCGTAGCGTCCCTGAAGCGCGAGGGTCGTCCCGAGGTTGTAGTACGCATCCGGCAGATCCGGTCGCAAGGCGATCGCGCGGCGGAACAGCCCCTCCGCCTCCACCACGCGCGTCCGGCCCGCCGGGCCGCCCAGCGCGCTCTCGCCGAGCTTGCCGTGGCACACGCTGCAGTCCGGATCCACCTCCACCGCCCACCGCCACAGCGTCTCCGAGTCTCTCCAGACCTGGCCGTAGCTCCACGAGGTGACGCCCAGGCTCACCAGCGCGATGACTCCCGCGATCGCGGCGGACCGTCCCACGAAGCCGGTCAGGGCGCCGCGTCGGACGAGCTGGATCACGCGGAGCGCGCCGCCGCCCACGAGCACCGCGAAGCCCATGCCGGAGAGGTAGGTGTAGCGGTCGGGGGCCAGGTCGGCGCCCTGCCGCATCACCACGCTCGTCGGGGCGAGCATGAGCACCGAGAAGGTCCAGGCCGCGAGGCCGCCGGGCCAGCGATGGCGCAGGCGAATCAGCGCCGCGGTCACGAGCACCACGCCCAGCAGGGCCCCCGCGAACCGGGGCTCGAGCGGGTCGATGCGGGCCGGCAGTTCGTGGAGCGGCGACAGCGCGGCCGGCCAGATCATCCGGAACGGCGCGACGAGAAAGCTGTGGGCGGCCGCCGCGAGCCGCGCGAGGCCGCTGTACTCGGAGACCTGGGTGAGGACCGCGCCCTGGCGGAGCGCGTAGATGATGGCGCCCGCCCCCGCGAGCGTCACGAGCAGGAGGGGAAGCTTCTCGAGCAGCAGGGGCCGCGCACCCAGCCGCCGGAGTCGGCGGAGCGGGTAGACGTCGAGGAGGAGCAGCGCGCCGACGAACGGCAGCGCGGCGCCCTTGGAGAGCAGGGCAGCCGCGAGCGTGAGCGCGGCGATGCCGACGAGGCCGGGGCGGGCGGGTCCGCCGGTCTCGACCGCCCGGAGATAGATCCACGCCGTGAGGAGCGCGAAGGCCGCGCAGAGCAGATCGGGGCGGCCGGTGATCCAGGCCACCGGCTCGACCCGCAGGGGATGCATGCCGAACACCAGCGCGGCGATCGCGGCCGCCGCGCACAGGTCGGGCGCCCGCCGTCCGGCCTGCGCGCCGTCGGCGATCGCGCCGGCCAGAAGGCGCCGGGCCACGACATAGAAGAGGATCGCATTGGCGGCGTGGAGCAGGACGTTCGCCAGGTGATAGCCCCAGGGATTCATCCCGCCGAGCACCCAGTTGAGGCTCCACGTGAGGCGGGTCAGCGGGATGTAGTGGCCGAAGGACACGCTCGTGAAGGCCCAGCGGACGTGCGCGCGGTCGAGCCCGCGATAGGCGGGGTTGTCGAGGAAGTTCACGTTGTCGTCCCAGTTGAGGAAGGAGCCGGACAGCGTGGGCACGAAGGCCGCCGCGGTCAGGACCGCGACGACGAGCGGGACCAGCCCGCGGCGGATCATCGGGATCGGGGCAGCCGGCCCGGGTCGGCCCGGAAGCTCGCGAGCAGCCGCTCGGCCTCCGCATCCTGTGGCCGGAGCGCGGCGGCCCGCTCGAGGTGCGGTCCCGCCGCGTCGGGCCGCCCTTGCTCCCAGAGGGCCAAGCCGAGGTTGCGATGGATCTCGGCATCGTCGGGGGTGAGCGCGAGCGCCTCGCGGAAGAGCGCCTCGGCCTCGGGGAGGCGGCCGGCGCGCGCCTGCGCGATCCCCTCGCCGTGCAGCGTGAGCGCCAGGTGCGTCCGGAGTCCTGGCCGCTCGGGTGCCTTCGCGAACGCGGCGCGAAGCAGTGGCACCGCCTCGTGGTACCGCCCGCTCCGCGCGTACAGGAACCCGAGATTCACGGAGGCGGCGATCCGCTCGGGCGCCAGCCGGATCGCCTGCTGGAACGCGGCCTCGGCCTCCCGGTCCTCGTGCCGCCGGGCCAGGAGCGCGCCGAGCGTGTTGTAGGCGCTGTCGTACGCGGGGTTGATGGCCATCGCGTGACGGGCCAGCTGCTCCCCCTCGCGCAGCCGGGCGGGATTGTCCGTGTCGATGAACAGCGTCGCGAGATTGTTGGCGCAGATCGCGCAGCGCGGATCGGCCTCGAGCGCCCAGCGCCACAAGGTCTCCGAGTCGCGCCAGACCCGGCTCTGCTGCCAGCTCCCGACGCCCAGGACCACGCCCACCATGAGGGCGCACCCGAGCGCTCCGGCCGCGACGGGGCGGCTGACGCGCCGATCCGCGGCGGCCCGCGCGATCCAGGCGATCGCTCCCCCGGCGAGAAGCGCGAAGCCGAGCCCCGACAGGTAGCTGTAGCGATCGTGCGCGAGCTGGGAGCCCGCATGCACCACGCCGCTGATCGGCAGGAGCAACAGAGCGGAATACGCCCAGGCCGCCAGGCCACCGGGCCACCGCCGGCGGAGGAGCACGAGCAGCCCGGTGACCGCGCCGAGCCCGATGGCCGGCAGCACGAACCGGGAGGAGAGCGGGTCGAGCTGCGCGGGGAGCTCGTACATGGGCGAGAGGCGGAGCGGCCAGACCCACGTGGAGGGATAGAACCAGAAGCTGTAGGCGACCATGGCCGCGCGGGCCTCCGGGCCATAGGTCGCGTACGGGGTGATGCGCAGCCCGGAGCGCCGGAGCGCGACCAGCGCTCCCACCGCGCCGGCCAAGGCGAGCGCCCAGTACGCCGCCTTCTCGGTGACCAGGCGCCGCCACGTGAGCGCGCCGCGACGGAGCGGGTACACGTCGAGCAGCACGAGCACCGCGGGCAGTGTCATCACGGAGGCCTTCGAGAGCAGGCCCGCCGCGAACAGCACGAGGGAGCACGTCCGCCAGCGGGGCGCGATGTCCGCGCCCGCCTCCACCCCCCGCAGGTAGGCGAGGATCGCGGCGAGGAAGAAGAGCCCGCTCAGGACGTCGCGCCGCTCGGTGATCCACGCCACCGACTCGACGCGCAGTGGGTGCAGCGCGAACACGAGCGCCGCGGCCGCCGCTCCCACCGCCACGAGCGCATCCCGGGACGCCGCCTGGCGCCCGCCGTCCCGGGCCGCCGCGAGCAGGCGCCGCGCGACGAGGTAGAGCAAAATCGCGTTCGCGGCGTGGATCAGGAGATTGACCAGGTGATAGCCCCACGGGTTCATGCCTCCCGCGACGTAGCTCCCGGAGAAGCTGAGCCAGGTGAGCGGGATGTAGTGCCCCATGCGGACATTGGCGAACGCCCAGCGGATCTGCGGCCACCCGAGCCCGCGGTACGACTCGTTCATGAGGAAGTTGACGTCGTCGTCCCAGGCGAGGAACTCGCCGCCGAGCGCGGGCAGGAACGCCACGACGCTCAGGATGCCGATCGCGACCGGGAGCAGCCGCCGCATCCGCGCGGGTCCTATCGGTCCGGACGGGGCCCGGGCGCGCCCGGAGCGAGGCGCTCGAGGAAGGTCCGCGTGGCGGCCTCGGGATCCGGCGCGGCGCACAGGGCGGAGATCACCGCGACCGCGTCGGCGCCCGCCGCGAGCACCGCCCCCGCGTTGTCCGCGGTGATGCCCCCGATGCCCACCAGGGGCACCGGGACCTCCGACCGCACGCGGCGGATCAGCTCCGGCCCCACGAGCTGGAAGCCCGCCTTCGTGGTGGTCGGGTAGATGCTGCCCACCGCGACGTAGTCGGCCCCGTCGGCCACCGCCTGCCGCGCCTGCTCGGGATCGTGGGTCGAGACCCCCAGGATCATCCCGGGCCGCAGGATGCGGCGGGCCCGGCGCGCGGGCAGATCGTCCTGGCCCACGTGGAGCCCGTCGGCGCCCGCGGCCAGCGCCAGGTCGGCCCGGTCGTTCACGATGAGGAGCGCGCCGGCCTCACGGCAGCGCCGCGCGAGCCCCTGCGCGAGCGGGAGCAGCGCGGCGAGCGGCAGGGTCTTCTCGCGGAGCTGCACGAGCCGCCCGCCGCCCGCGAGCACCGCGTCGAGGAGCGCGGGCAGATCGCGGCCCCGGGCCACCGACCGGTCGAGGATCGCGTACAGCGGCGAGGGCAGCCGCACCGCGGCGGCCTAGAGGTTCTGCTCGAGCCGGGCCAGCGTGGACCCGCCCGCCACGAACGCCGGGTCGGCCAGCAGCTTCAGGTGATAGGGGATCGTCGTCTTGACGCCCTCGACCACCGTCTCGTGGAGCGCCCGCTGCATGCGGACGATCGCCTCGTGGCGGTCGCGGCCGTGGACGATGATCTTGGCGATGAGCGAGTCGTAGTACGGCGGCACCATGTAGCCGGTCATCATGTGGCTGTCCACGCGGACCCCGGGACCGCCGGGAGCGATCCACGCGGTCACCCGGCCCGGGGAGGGAATGAAGTGCTCGGGATCCTCCGCGTTGATCCGGCACTCGATCGCGTGGCCGGTGAAGGTCACCGCGCTCTGCTTGTAGCCGAGGGATTCCCCGCTTGCGATCCGGATCTGCTCGCGGACGAGGTCGATGCCGGTGATCATCTCGGTCACCGGATGCTCCACTTGGATCCGGGTGTTCATCTCGATGAAGTAGAACTGCCCGTCCCGGTCCACCAGGAACTCGACGGTGCCCGCCGACACGTAGTTGACCGCATTCGCCACCGCGAGCGCCGCCTTGTAGAGACCGGCCCGCGTCTCGGGCGGGAGCGCAGGGGCGGGCCCTTCCTCGAGCAGCTTCTGGTGCCGGCGCTGCACCGAGCAATCGCGCTCGCCCAGGTGCAGGCGCATGCCGTTCCTGTCCCCGAGCACCTGCACCTCGACGTGCCGCGCGTCCTCCACGAACTTCTCGAGGTAGAGCTCGGAGGAGCCGAACGCGGCGCCCGCCTCCGCCTGGCAGGTGGTGTAGGCGCGGACCAGCGCCTCCCGCTCGCGCACGATGCGCATCCCGCGTCCGCCGCCGCCCGCCGCCGCCTTCACGATGACCGGATACCCCATCGAGTCCGCGATCGCCTGCGCCTCGTCCACGCCCGCGAGGGGGCCCTCGCTCCCCGGCACCACCGGCGCGCCCGCGTGCTTGGCCATCTCGCGGGCCTGGGCCTTGTCGCCCATCAGGCGGATGGCCTCGGGAGACGGGCCGATGAAGGTGATGCCGCACGCGCGGCAGATCTCCGCGAAGGCGGAGTTCTCGGCCAGGAGCCCGTAGCCGGGATGGATGGCCTCGCTGTCGGTGATCGCGGCGGCCGAAATGATGCTCGGGATATTGAGATAGCTCAGCCGCGCCTCGGGCGGCCCGATGCACACCGACTCGTCGGCCAGGCGCACCGGCAGGGAGTCGGCGTCGGCGGTCGAGTGGGCGATCACGGTGCGAATTCCCATCTCGCGGCACGCCCGGATGATCCGGAGCGCGATCTCGCCCCGGTTGGCGATGAGGATCTTGTGGAACATCAGCCGAGGGTCAGCGCAGCGGGTCCACCAGGAAGAGTGGCTGGCCAAACTCGACGGGCTGGCCGTTCTCGACCACGACCTTGGCGATGCGCCCCGCCACCTTGGACTCGATCTCGTTCATCAGCTTCATCGCCTCGACGATGCAGATGACCTGCCCCTCCTTCACCACGTCGCCCTCGGCCACGAACGGCGGGGCGTCGGGCTTGGGGGCGCGGTAGAACGTGCCGACCATCGGGGCTTCCACCGTCAGGAGATGCGTGGTGGACTCGACGCTCTCCGCGGCGGCCTGCGGGAGCGCGGCCGCGATCGCGGGGGCGGCCTCCACGCGGGTGCCGGCGGCGGGCGCGTGCTCCCGGACGATGCGGATCCGGGTACCCGCGGCCTCCACCTCGAGCTCGGCCAGGTTGTGGCGCACCGCCAGCTCGACCACCTGGTCGATGCTGACCCCCGCGGGTTCCGCGGGGCCGCGGGCCGACCGTCGCCGGGCCACCGCTAGCCCGCCGCCGAGACGCGGCCGAGGTACTCGCCGCTGCGGGTGTCGACCTTCACCACGTCGCCCTCGTTGAGGAAGAGCGGCACCTGGACCACCGCGCCGGTCTCGAGCGTGGCGGGCTTCGATCCGCCGGAGGCGGTGTCGCCCCGGATGCCGGGATCCGTCTTGGCGATCTGCAGCTCGATGAAGTTCGGCAGCTCCACCGTGACCGGGCTCGCGTCGATGAACAGGATCTCCACCTCGGTGTTCTCCTTGAGGAAGTCGCGCGCGTCGCCGACCTCCTCGGCGGACAGGGAGATCTGGTCGTACGTGTCGAGATCCATGAAGTTGTACCGGTCGTCCTTGTACAGGAACTGCATCCGCTTCTCTTCGAAGTCGACCAGGTCGACCTTCTCGCCCGCGCGGAACGTGTTGTCGATCACCCGCCCGAGCTTCATGTGCTTGAGCTTGGTGCGCACGAACGCGCCGCCCTTGCCGGGCTTGACGTGCTGGAAGTCGACGATCGTGTACGGCGCGCCGTCGAACAGGATCTTCAGCCCCTTCTTGAACTCGGCCGTGGAGACCACCATGCGGTCAGGACCCTTTCCGTCGTTGCGTCTTGAGTCGGAGCGCCTCTTCCAGCCGCTCCCGGGCCCGGGCGTGTCCCGGGTCTCGGGCGAGGAGGCGCAGGAAGATCTGGGCTGCTTCGTCCACCAGGCCCTGCTCCAGGCACAGGGTGCCGAAGCTCAGGGTCGCGAACGTGTCGTCGGCCAAGAGCTGCTTCAGCGCCGATCCCTCCGGCACCGCGCCGCCCGCCCCGAGCACGTCGAGGAGGGCGCGGGATTCCCGGTCCCCGGGGTCGAGCCGCACCGCCTGCTCGAGGTGCTGGACCGCGTCGCCGAGGGCGCCGGAGCGCCGGTACAGATCGCCGGCGAGGCGATGGGCCTGCGCCTCCTGCGGGCTGGTCGCGAGGATGGCGCGCACCTCGTCCAGCGCCGCGTCCGGATTGCCCTCGTCGAGGAGCGCCTTGGCCAGGATCAACCTCGCGGTCACGTACTGGGGATAGCGCTCGAGCCCCTCGCGGCAGAGCCGGATCGCGTCGCGCGCGCGCCCGGCCTTGCGGTAAGCGTCCGCGAGGGGCGCGAAGGCCAGGGAGCCAGGGTCACGCGCGAGCCGGTCTTCGTAGCGTCGGATCGCCGCGGCCAGGGCGCTGTCCTCGGTCGCGACCGGGGCGCCGACTTGGGGCTCCGGCGTCATGATCTCAGTGTAATACGCGGGGCGCGCCGGGGAGACAATTCTGCGCGCCTCACGCGCCGACCGCGAGCTGATTCAGGGTGGCCAGGATCTCGGCGCGGGGGACGTCGAACACGAGCTGGAAGCGGCCGATCTCCGGCGAGAGCACGAAGGGGATCCGGCCGTCGCGCGCTTTCTTGTCGCGACTCAGCGCCTCGATGATGGCGGCGGGCTCGGCGCCGAGGCCGGCCACCGGAAGGCCCACCGCGTGGAGCAGGGCGACCTGCCGGTCCCGGGTGGCCGGGGCGGCCAGGCCCAGGCGCTCGGCCAGCCGGGATTCGGCCGCGATCCCCAGGGCGACCGCCTCCCCGTGCGCCCAGCGGGTGAACGCGGTGGCGGCCTCGAGGGCGTGGCCGATGGTGTGGCCGTAGTTGAGGACGAAGCGCAGCTCCGCCTCCTGCTCGTCGCGCTCGACGACCTGCGCCTTGAGCCGGCAGGAACCGCCCACCACGCGCTCGAGCGTGGGCAGGTCCCGCGCGAGCAGGGCCGGGATGCTCTGCTCGAGGTCCCGGAAATAGGCCGCGTCCAGGACGATGCCGTGCTTGATCACCTCGGCGAGCCCCGAGCGGAACTCCCGGTCGGGCAGGGTGCCGAGGACCGCGGGATCCACCACGACGAGCCGGGGCTGATGGAAGGCGCCGATCAGGTTCTTGGCGCGGGGATGATCGATCGCGGTCTTGCCTCCGATCGATGCGTCCACCTGCGCGAGAAGGGTCGTGGGCACCTGGACGAAGTTCATGCCGCGCATGTAGGTGGCGGCGACGAAGCCCGCGAGATCCCCCACCGCGCCCCCGCCCAGGGCCACGACCGTGGAGCTCCGATCGCAGCCTTCGTCCAGGAGCCGATCCCACAGCTCCCGCGCCGTCTCGAGCACCTTGGCCTGCTCGCCCTCCGGCACGGAGACGCGGACCACGTCGAAGCCGGCGCCGGAGAGGCTCCGTGCCACCGGTTCGCCGTGCAGCCGCCCGATCGCGGGATCGGTGATCAGGATCGCCTTGCGTCCCACGCGAAGCTTGGCGAGCTCCGCGCCCACGGTGCCGAGGGCGCCGATGGCGACCAGGATGCGATACGCGCGCGAGCCGAGATTGACGGGTATGTCGGTCATGGTCCAGAACGGCCTCCGCGGGTGGCGGACGCCTGGGGGCAAGACTACCAGTCTTTGAGGTAGTCCAGGTATCCCTGATAGTTGCGGCGGATCTCGTCGATGCTGTCCCCGCCGAACTTCTCGAGGAACGCCTCGGCGAGCACGATCGCCATCATGGCTTCGCCGACCACGCCGGCCGCGGGCACCGCGCAGACGTCGCTGCGCTCCACGACGGCCTCCACCGCCTCCCGGGTGTCGAGGTCGACCGAGCGGAGGGGTTTGCGGAGCGTGGAGATCGGCTTCATGGCGGCGCGGACCACCACCGGCTGGCCGTTGGTCACGCCGCCCTCGAGCCCGCCCGCGCTGTTGGAGCCGCGGTGAAAGCCCGCCTCCTTGTCGAAGAGGATCTCGTCGTGAACCTGGGATCCGGGCCGGCGCGCCGCCTCGAATCCGAGCCCGATCTCGGCTCCCTTGATCGCGTGGATCGAGCAGAACGCGCGGGCGAGCTGCCCATCGAGCTTCCGGTCCCACTGCACGTAGGAGCCCAGGCCGACCGGGCAGCCGAGGCCCACCACCTCGAAGACCCCCCCGAGGGTGTCGCCGGCGGCCTTGGCGCGATCGATGGCTTCGATCATCGCGGTCTCGGCCGCCGGATCGGCGCAGCGGACCTCGCTCGCCTCCGCGCGCCGCCGCACCTCGTCCCACGAGACCTCGAGCGGCCCGATCCGCACCCCGCCGATCTCGGTGACATGGCTCAGGATCGTGATGCCGAACTCGCCCAGCAGTCGCTTGGCAACCCCGGCCACCGCCACCCGGGCTGTCGTCTCGCGGGCGCTCGAGCGCTCGAGCACGTTGCGGATGTCGTGATGGCCGTACTTCATGGCCCCGGCGAGGTCGGCGTGCCCCGGGCGCGGCCGGGTGACCATCTTGGGAGCCGCGCCGGCAGGCGGCGGGCCGACGGACATCGTCTGCTGCCAGTTCTCCCAGTCCCGGTTGCGGATGGTCAGCGTGAGGGGGCTGCCGAGGGTGAGGCCCCACCGGACTCCGGCGGAGATGTGGGCTTGATCCTGCTCGATCTTCATCCGGCCGCCGCGGCCGTAGCCACGCTGGCGTCGGGCGAGATCGCCGTTGATGTCGGCTTCGCTGAGCGCCAGCCCCGCCGGAAGTCCGTCGATGACGGCGGTCAGCGCCTCACCGTGGGACTCGCCGGCGGTAAGGAAGCGCAGCCGCCCGCCCACCTACCTTCTGGGGGCGGCGGCTGGGATGCCGTCAGTCTTCAGGATCGAAGGCGTCATGAAGACGACCAGCTCACGACCCGTCTCGAAGTCCTCACGCTGCTTGAACAGCCAGCCGAGGATCGGCACGTCGCCCATGACGGGGACCTTGCGGATCGTCTTCTGCTGGACGTTCTGGGTCACGCCGCCGATGACGAGGCGATCGCCCTCCCGGACGAGGACCTGCGTCTCCGCCTTGCGCCGGTTGATGATCGGCACGCTCACGCCCGCGGCCGGGCTGATCACATCGCCCCGCGAGTTGTTCTCCACGATCACCGTCATCTTGACCTTGCGAATCTCCTGGCCGTCGATGGTCTCACGGATGACCGTCGGAGTCACCTCGAGCTTCAGCACCGCTTCCTTGAACTGGACCTGGGTACCCGCCGAGCTGACGGTGGCGTACGGGATTTCCTCGCCGAGGGTGAAGGCCGCCTTGTTGTTCTCGACCGTGACGATCTCGGGGTGGGCCAGCGTGCGGGTCTTGCCGAGCGTGGCCAGGGCCTGGAGCGCCAGGTTGATGTTGAACTTGGTGCCCACGAGGCCGAAGGCGATCCCGCCCGCGGGGGTGGTGGTGGAGGCGTTCGGCAGCAGCCCGAACGGCAGGTTCACGAGATTGCCGCCGGTGGACAGACCCGTTCCGGCCGCCACCGGCAGTAGCGAGGCGAGGGACAGGTTCGGGTTTGAGGGATTGAAGTTCGCCGGGGCGATGCCGGTTCTCGTAACGTCGGTTCCCTGGAAGCCCTGGCCGATCAGCGTGCTGTTGCCCACCGCCCCGGCGGTGGCGCCACCCCACTGGACACCGATCGCCTCGAGCGAGTTCCGGTCGAGGATCTCCATCCGCGCTTCGATCTTGATCTGGGGCAGCGGCACGTCCAGCTGCTCACGGATGAGTTTCTTGAGCCGCTCGAGGTCGGCCTCGAAGTGGCGGATGAAGATGCTGTTCGTCGCCTTGTTCGCCCTGACCGTGATGCCCCGGTTCAGCACGTCCTGGCTGATCGACTGGACGGCAGGCTGCACCGGCGGCGGGAACGGCGCGTTGATCTGCGGCAACCGCCCCAGCTCCGGATTGAGAGGCCCCGACCCGGACGGGATGACGGTCGGGTTGGCGGGGATGCCCGGCACGAGCGGGGTGGCGGGCACCTGCACGCCCTCCGGCGGGATGCCGAGGATGCCCTGCAGCGTGGCCGCGACCTCGATGGGATCGGCGTAGGAGAGCCGGATGACCTCCTCCCGTAGCGGACCGCGGGCCTGCGCCTCGGCGGCCGCCGCGTCGGCGGCCAGCTTCCTGGTGGCGAGCTCCGTCTCCTTGAGCTGTGCCTCGGCCATCTTGGTCCGGGTCTCGATCTCCGCGTTCCGCTTGGCCGACTCGACCCGCGCCAGCGCTTCCTTCTCCTTGGTCAGCTGGTCGATCGACACGATGCGGATCACGCTGTCGCGCTCGACCTTGGCGAGGCCGCGCACCTCGAGGATCGTGTCCAGCGCCTGCTCCCAGGTCACGTTCTTCAGCGAGATGGACACGCGGCCCTTGACGTCATCACCCGCCACGATGTTCCGACCGCTCTCCGCGGCCAGGATCCGCAGCAGGTTGACCACGTCGGCGTCCTTGAAGTCCAGGGAGATCAGCTTCTCGCCGGTCGCCGGAGCCGAGGAAGCCGGGGGCGGAGGCGGTGTCGGCGTCGTGGTCGCCTGCGCCATGACCGGACGAGCCGGGGCCGCGGGCGCGGGCGTCGAGGACGCCTGGGCCAGCATCTGGCGGGCCGGGGCCGGCGGCGCCGCGACTGCGGCCGGCGCAG
>DATFGS010000434.1:0-14887 GCA_035249225.1 Candidatus Methylomirabilota bacterium
GAGATGTCGAAGGAGCAGCTCGTGCAGCGGCTGCTGTGCGCCGAGGCGAAGGTGGACTCCCACAAGGTGCGCACCGGCTATCTCGACCCGCGGGACTGGACGCGCCTCACCAACGCGGCGGGGCGGCTCGCGGAGGCGCCGGTGTACATCGACGACTCGCCCGCCCTCACCGTGCTCGAGGCGCGCGCCAAGGCACGGCGCATGAAAGCGGAGCACGGCCTGGATCTCATCGTCATCGACTATCTCCAGCTCATGCGGGGCCGGCACCAGCAGGAGAACCGGCAGCAGGAGATCTCGGACATCTCCCGCTCGCTCAAGGCCCTCGCCAAGGAGCTGAACGTGCCGGTGGTGGCGCTGTCCCAGCTCTCCCGCGCGGTGGAGACCCGCGAGCGCAAGGAGCCGCAGCTCTCGGATCTGCGCGAGTCGGGCGCGCTGGAACAGGACGCCGACGTGATCCTCTTCCTCTACCGCCCCGAGCGCTACGGCCTGCAGTCCGAGGACGCGAGCGGGGTGGCCGACGTGATCATCGGCAAGCAGCGCAACGGGCCCACCGGCAAGGTCCAGGTCACGTTCATTCCCGAGTACGCCTCCTTCGAGCGCCTCGCCAAGCGCCCGGAGGCCCAGCCCTTCTAGCCGGGCAGGTGACCAAGGTCGTCATCGTCGGCGCGGGCAAGGGCGGGCGCGCCCTGCTCGAGATGTTCAGCGGAGACCCCACCGTCACCATCATCGGGGTCGCCGACGTCAATCCGTGGGCTCCCGGGCTCGAGCTGGCGCGGCGTCTCAACGTCGCGGTGAGCACCGACCTGCGCGAGCTCGTGGTGGACCCGCGCGTCGATCTCATCATCGACGTGACCGGCAACGCCCAGGTGCAGGAAGCCATCGAGCGGCTCAAGCCGCCCGGCACCGAGGTCATGGGGGGCGCGAGCGCCAAGTTCATGTGGGACCTCCTGGCCGAGCGGCAGCGCAGCGAGGAGCTGGAGGACCGGTACTCGCTCATGCTCCGGGAGCTGCAGGCCAAGGACGAGGGCGAGTTCATCATCGGGCAGAACCCGAAGATGCGCGAGCTGGCCGAGCAGGTCATCCGGGTGGCCCAGACTCCGACCACCGTGCTGATCCGCGGGGAGTCGGGCACCGGCAAGGAGCTGGTGGCGCGGGCGATCCACCGCTACTCGAATCTGCGCGACAAGCCGCTCGTCACCGTCAACTGCACCGCGCTGACCCCGACCCTGATGGAGTCGGAGCTGTTCGGGCACAAGCGCGGGTCGTTCACCGGCGCGGTGGCCGACAAGGTCGGCCTCTTCGAGAAGGCGGACGGCGCGACCATCTTCCTCGACGAGGTGGGGGACATGCCGCTCGAGATGCAGGGCAAGCTCCTGCGGGTGCTCCAGGCGGGGGAGGTGAAGCCGGTCGGCGACGTGGTCACCCGGAAGGTCCGCGTGCGGGTGATCGCCGCCACCAACCGGGACCTCGAGAAGGCGCTGGCCGGCTCCGAGTTCCGGGAGGACCTGTTCTACCGGTTCAATGCGTTCATGGTGGTGCTTCCCCCCCTGCGCGAGCGCAGCGAGGACATCCCGGTCCTGGCCTACCACTTCCTCCGCAAGGCGGAGGCCAAGGTGAACAAGAAGGTGGATCGCTTCGCGCAGGACGCCCTCGACATGCTCCGGCGCTACAGCTGGCCCGGCAACCTGCGGGAGCTGGAGAACATCATCGAGCGGGCCGTGGTCCTCGCCTCGGGCCAGCAGATCGACGTCGCGCACCTGCCGCTGTACCTGCAGGAGTCCGGGCCGATCCGGGTCACCACGCGGGAGGGCTTCGTGCAGGCCAAGGAGCGGGTCGTGACCATGTTCGAGAAGGAGGCGGTGGCCCGGTTCCTGTCAGAGGCCCGCGGGAACATCTCGGTCGCAGCGCAGAAGGCCGGGATCACGCGGCGAAACTTCCATCGACTCTTGACCAAGTACTCGATAAATACAAAGAAATTCAAGACTGAGTCGAAGTAGACTCATATATGAGTCAGCAGAGACTCATAAGTGCTGCTCAAGATATACTGGGTTTTTTAGCTAGTTAACGCGCACCGCGCAGGAAAATCCCAATCTCTAGTGAGTCATACGTGTCTCTTTTTCTGTGTCAGCAGTTTGCATAGGTACAGCGGAATTAGCTAGTTCCGGCCAGGCTGGACCCTGGAACGCTTCTTGTCTCCATCCTAGAGCATCTCGCGCTCAAGGAGGAGCCAATGGGGGCTCAGTGCCGTTGCGGAACCGATGTCGAGTTCGCGTTCAACCACCTAGGCTGCATCGACTGCGGGGCCGCGTGTTGCCCGGCCTGCTCGTACGAGCTCGAGTCCGCCACCTACTGCGCGGCCTGCGCGAAGAGCCTGCTGGAGCTGCCCTGGGCGCGGCTCGTCACCGCCGCACCGGGCCTGGCCTGAGCCGCGATGTCCACGTGTGAGTGCGGACTGCTGCATCCCGAGCCCCGGCGCGTCCAGGAATGCCGCGAATGCGACACGCCCTGCTGCCCGAGCTGCGCGATCGAGATCGACTCCGACACCTATTGCCGCTGGTGCGCCCTCGCGATGGCGCCGGCGCTGTCGCTCTGAGGGAGGCCTGATCATGGAATCCAAGGGGAAGACGTTCCGCCGCCTGCTGCAGGATGAGCCCTATCTCTTCACTGGTGGCATCTACTCGCCGCTCGACGCTCAGATCGCGGAGCAGGCCGGGATGAAGTCCATCTATCTGAGCGGCTACTCGCTGGCCATGCTCAACGGCTGGCCCGACATGGGCTTCCTCACCATGACCGAGGTCACGAAAGCCGCGTCCATGGTCGCGAGCGCGGTCGAGGTGCCGATCATCGCGGACGCCGACGACGGCTACGGCAACGCGCTCTCGACGATGCGGACGGTGCAGGAGTTCGTGAAGACCGGAGTGGCGGGCATCCACCTCGAGGACCAGCGCTTCCCGAAGCGCTGCGGGCACATCGCGGGCAAGACGATCGTGTCCCGCGAGGAAGCGCTCGGCAAGTACCGCTCCGCCCTCGCGGAGCGCGACCGCCTCGACCGCGACTTCGTGATCATCGCGCGCACCGACGCCTACGGGGCGGTGGGCGGGAGCATGGAGGAGGCGATCTGGCGCGGCCGGGCGTACGCCGACGCGGGAGTGGATCTCGTCTGGGCCGAGCTGTCGAACTCGGACCGGGGGCCCGCCATCGAGTTCGCGCGCGCGATGAAGGAGACCCACCCGAACCTGCCGCTCGCGTTCAACTACTCCTCGTCGTTCCGCTGGCACAAGGATGACAACCCGCTCACCTTCCGCGAGCTCGGCGAGCTCGGCTATCGCTTCATCTTCATCACGCTCTTCGGGGCCCACGCCGCGATGCACTCGGTGTGGAACTTCATGCACGAGCTGGTGAAGAACGAGGAGCAGGCGCAGTGGACGCTCGAGCGCCTAAAGGCCGGCCATCCCACCGAGAGCCACCACGTGATGGCCCGGGTCTCGCACTTCCAGGAGCTGGAGCGCCGGTTCATCCCGGGTACCGAGGAGCGCCTGCAGGGCTCCGACGGCTTCGGCGAGGCGAAGGGGCACTGACCCGCGTGGCCGCGGCGGCCGGACGCGCTCCGCGCCCGGTCGCCGCGGCCACTCAGGCCGTGTCGCGGCGGTGCAAGGCCTGCCCGATGCGCACCGCGACGAGGCCGAGAATGCCGAGCAGCACCACGACCAGCACGATCCGCTCGACCTCGCCGACCACGTAGCGCAGGCGCTCCACGTAGCTGCCGAAGCCGTAGCCCACCGCGTAGCCGGCGCCCACCACTACCGGCACGTAGACGAGCGCGCCCGCCACGTTGGCGATCAGGAAGGCGGTGAACCGCATCCCGAGCGCGCCCGCCAGCGGCCCCGCGGTGAAGCGGACGCCGGGGACGAACCGGGCCACGAACACCGCGAGCGGCCCGCGGCGGCCCACGAACGCCTGCATGGCCTCGAGGCGCTCGGGGTGGCCGAGCACCCAGCGCGCGTAGCGCGGCATCGCGGTCCGGCCGTAGCGACGCCCGAGCCAGTAGCCGACGTTGTCGCCCACCACCGCGCTCACGATGCCGACCGCGAGCACGATGGAGAGGCGAAGCTTGCCGCGCCAGACCAGGTAGCCGGCGAGAGCCAGGATGGTCTCCTCCGGCACCGGGAGGCCCACGTTGCCGAGTACCACCACCACGAATATGGCGAGGTAGCCCCAGTGACCGACGAACTCGTGGAGGCTCACGACGCCTCGAGGACGGAGGAGCTCACCCGCCGGCGGCCGAGCGCAGCACCTTCTCCGCGTTGCTGACGTCGGGCGGCAGGATGTCCATGAGGCGCTCGCCCCAGCATCGCACCCGTCGCGACGGATCAGGGCCGAATTTGACACCCGGGTCCCGCGGCCGTAGGCTCGGCGGCATGACGGAGCGGCGGCGGACGCTCGTGGTGGTGAGCCTGGCGCTGCTCCACCTGATCCTCGCCGCGACGGTCGCCCTCGAGACCGCCGACGTGGCGTGGGCGCCGGGCTACTTCGACGGCGACGACGGCGACTCGACTCCGCTGCCGCTCTCCGAGCGGCTGCCCGCGCTGGCCGGCGCGGCGGGCGGGTTGATCCCGCTCCTGGCCGCGCTCGCCATCGTCACCGGCCCGCCGCCCGCGGGCCCGCGCCGGGTCGCGCCCGCGCGGGTCCGCTTCCGCGCTCCTCCTCTCGCCTAGTCCGTCCCCGCCGGGGGCCGCGGGCGCTTCCCGCCCGCATCATGGTCGAGTCTCCATCGTCGAGGAGGATGCGCATGTTCGGTCTAGGTGCTCAGGAGCTGATGCTGATCCTGGTGATCGCGCTGGTGCTGTTCGGAGGGGCGAAGATTCCGGAGCTGGGCCGCTCGCTGGGACAGGCGATCCGCGAGTTCAAGCGCGGGGTGGAGACGCCGGACGCGACGCCCGAGCCCAAGCCGGACGCCGGCCGCGGGCCGGACGGCCCGAAGTCC
This sequence comes from Candidatus Methylomirabilota bacterium, assembly GCA_035249225.1. Lineage (GTDB taxonomy): Bacteria > Methylomirabilota > Methylomirabilia > Rokubacteriales > CSP1-6 > CAMLFJ01. The sequence goes on from DATFGS010000434.1 coordinate 4,985, forward strand.
GCCTGAGGCGGGCCGTCTCGGGAGACCGCGAATGCTTGACACCCGGGCGCCCCCGCCTCTAGCGTAGGTGCCTCAGAGACCGCGCGACGATGAAGATCAGCGCCGTAAAGAGGCTGTTCGTGGGATCACCGCTCGCTACGGCGCAGGCCCGGCACGAGCGGCTCTCGAAGTCGTCCGCGCTCGCGGTGTTCTCCTCCGACGCGCTCTCGTCGGTGGCCTACGCCACCGAGGAGATCCTGCTCGTCCTGGTGGTCGCGGGCACCGCCGCGCTCGCCTACTCGATTCCCATCGGGCTCGCGATCGCGGCGCTCATCGCGGTGGTGGTGAGCTCGTACCGGCAGACCATCCTGGCCTATCCGCAGGGCGGCGGCTCCTACATCGTGACCAAGGACAACCTCGGCCAGGTGGCGGGCTTGATCTCGGCGGGAGCGCTGCTGATCGATTACGTGCTCACGGTGGCGGTGAGCGTGGCCGCGGGCGTGGCCGCCATCACCTCGGCGTTCCCCGCGCTCTACGACTACCGCATCCCGCTCGGCGTGCTGTTCGTCGCGGGAATCGCGACCATGAACCTGCGCGGCCTGCGGGAGTCGAGCAACCTCTTCGCGGTCCCCACCTACCTCTTCGTGGTGAGCTTCGCGGGCATGCTCGCCTACGGGTTCGTGCGCTGGGCGACCGGGTGGGAGACCCCGCCGCCGCCCATCGCCGACGTGGCGGTCAGCCAGGAGCTGACCCTCTTCCTGGTGCTCCGCGCGTTCTCGTCCGGCTGCGCTGCGCTCACCGGCGTCGAGGCGGTCTCGGACGGCGTGCCCGCCTTCCGGTCCCCGGAGGCGCGGAACGCGCGCATCGTCCTGACCTGGCTCGGCGTCATCCTGATCACCCTGTTCATGGGCATCACGTTCCTGGCCCGGCACCTTCACCTGGTCCCGCGGGCGGAGGAGACGGTGGTCTCGCAGCTCGCCCGCCTCATCTTCGGGAACGGGCTCCTGTACTACGAGATCCAGGTCGTCACCATGTTCATCCTGGTCTTCGCGGCCAACACCGCCTTCGCGGACTTCCCGCGGCTGGCCTACTTCCTGGCCCGCGACGGCTTCATCCCCCGCCAGTTCGCCACCCGCGGCGACCGGCTCGTGTTCTCCAACGGGATCCTGATCCTGGGCGGCGTCGCCGCGCTCCTCCTCGCGCTGTTCGGCGGGGCCACCCACGCCCTCATCCCGCTCTACGCGGTGGGCGTGTTCCTCTCCTTCACGCTCTCGCAGGCGAGCATGGTGCGGCGCTGGCTCATCCGGCGCGAGGCGGGGTGGCGCTGGCGTTGGGTCCTCAACGCGCTGGGGGCGGCCACCACCGGTCTGGTGATGCTGGTGATCGCGGTCACCAAGTTCAGCCACGGGGCCTGGATGGTCGTGCTGCTGATCCCTCTGCTGGTGGGCCTCTTCATGATGATCCACCGCCACTACGCGGACGTGGCCGGCCAGCTCTCGCTCGACGCCTACGGCGGGCCGCCTCCCATCGATCACACCGTGCTCGTGCTGGTCGGGGACCTGCACCGCGGGGTGGCCGCGGCCCTGCGCTACGCGCAGACCCTCTCCGCGTCGGTGAAGGCGGTCTACGTCGAGATGGATCCGGAGCGGACGCAGAAGCTCGAGGAGAAGTGGGGCAAGTGGGGGCTCGGGATCCCCCTCGTGGTGCTGACCTCGCCCTACCGGTCGCTGCTCACCCCGTTCCTCGACTACATCAACCACCTCCTCGCGCTGAGCGAGCGCCAGGTGGTCACGATCGTGATCCCGGAGTTCGTGCCCGCCCGGTGGTGGCAGCATCTCCTCCACAACCAGACCGCCCTGCTCATCAAGGGCGCGCTCCTGTTCCGCAAGGGGGTCGTGGTCGTGGACGTCCCCTTCCACCTCCGATGAACCTCTCCAAGCTCAAACGATGGTTCGTGGGCACGCCGATCGCGACGGCCCAGGCTCACCACGAGCGGCTCGGCCCGGTCACCGGGCTCGCGGTCTTCGCCTCCGACAACCTCTCCTCGGTGGCGTACGCCACCGAGGAGATTCTTCGTGTGCTCCTCCTCGCCGGGGTGGGGGCGCTCGCGTTCTCGGTGCCCATCGGCCTCTGCATCGGCGGGGTCATCGGGATCGTGATCCTGTCGTATCGCCAGAACATCGCGGCGTATCCGCAGGGCGCCAGCGACTACATCGTGGCCAAGGACAACCTGGGCGTGTTCTCGGGGCTCACCGCGGGCGCCGCCCTGCTCATCGACTACACCCTGACGGTGGCGGTGAGCGTGTCCGCGGGCGTCGCCGCGCTCACCTCCGCCTTTCCCGTCCTGTACCCGTACCGCGTCGTGCTCGGCGTCGGGCTCGTGGTGCTCGTCGCGGTGGCCAACCTGCGGGGCATCCGCGAGTCCGGGCGGGTGTTCGCGGTGTGGAGCTACCTGTTCATCGCCGGGTACACCCTGCTGATGGTCTACGGCTTCACCTCGCTCGCGATCTGGGGCCGGCCCGCGGTTGAAGCGGCCGCGGTGCCGCCGCCTCCTCCGCCGGTGGCCGAGCTCGGGGTGTTCCTGCTCCTGCGCGCCTTCGCCTCCGGCGCGGTGGCCCTCACCGGGATCGAGGCGGTCTCGGACGGCACCCCCGCGTTCCGGCCGCCGGAGGTGCGCAACGCGCAGACCGTGCTCGCGGTCCTCGGCGTGATCATGGTCACCCTGTTCGTGGGGATCACGGTGCTGGCGGCCGGCCACCACATCGTGCCGCACGACGAGGAGACGGTCGTCTCCCAGCTCGCGCGCCAGGTCTTCGGGGGCGGCCTCCTCTACTATTTCATCCAGGGCGTCTCGATGGTGATCCTGGCCCTCGCGGCCAACACCGCGTTCGCGGACTTCCCGCGGCTGGCCTCCTTCATGGCGCGCGACGGGTACCTGCCGCGGCAGTTCGCCAGCCGCGGCGACCGGCTCGTCTTCTCCAACGGCGTCATCATCCTCGGGCTGGCCGCCTCCAGCCTCATCGCCCTCTTCCACGGCAGCACGCACCTCCTGATCCCGCTCTACGCCCTCGGGGTGTTCACCTCGTTCACGCTGTCGCAGGTCGGCATGGTGCGCCGCTGGGTCACCCGACGCCCCGCGGGCTGGCGGCCGAAGGCGCTGATCAGCGGGCTGGGCGCGACCACCACCGGGCTCGTCATGGTGGTCACCGCGCTCGCCAAGTTCTCGGACGGCGCGTGGATCGTGGTGGTGATCGCGGTCGCCCTCATCGCGGGCTTCGTGAGCATCAACCGCCACTATCGCGAGGTGGCGGGCCAGCTCTCGCTGGAAGGGTACGCGGGCCCGCCGCCCATGCAGCACACCGTGCTCGTCCTCGTGGGCGATCTCCACAAGGGGGTCGTGCAGGCGCTCCAGTACGCCCGCACCCTCTCGCCGTCCGCCAAGGCGGTCTACGTTGAGATGGATCCGGAGAAGACGCGGCGCCTCGAGGAGAAGTGGGGCAAGTGGGGTTTCGGGGTGCCGCTCGTGGTGCTGACCTCCCCCTACCGGCTGCTGCTCACGCCGCTGCTCGAGTACGTGGACCACCTGCTCGCGCTCGGAGAGAACCACATGGTGACCATCGTCATCCCCGAGTTCATCCCGGCGAAGTGGTGGCAGCAGCTCCTCCACAACCAGACCGCGCTGCTCATCAAGGGGGCGCTGCTCTTCCGGCGGAACGTGGTGGTGACGGACGTGCCGTATCACCTGAGGCGGTAGCGAGCCGGCGCCGCCGGTCGGGCTTGCCCAGGATCCGAAGACGAGTATTCTTGGGCGGAGATGAGCTTCCCGGCACTGCGGGCGCCCCTCGTCACCATCCGGATGGCGACGCCTGCCGATGACGACACGCTGCAGGCCCTCGAGGGCGCCGCCCCGGACTCGGGCGCCAAGCTGATCCAGGCCCGCCGGAACTTCTTCTCGCGCATGGCCGCCTACGACCGGACCCGGGTCCTGGTCGCCGAGCAGGAGCGGCGGGTCGTCGGGGTACTGTGCCTGGCGCTGACACCGGTGCGGGTCGGGGGGCACCCGTGCTCGGCGGGCTACATGTTCAACATCCGGGTCGAGCCAGGCCAGCAGACCCGGGGGGTCGGCACCCGGCTCATGAAGGCAGGGGCCGAGTGGCTGGGCGGCGAGGGGTGCCGGTACGCCACCGGGCTGATCGGGGTCTCCAACGACGCCTCTATGAAGATGGTCGGTGCCCTGGGCTGGGAAGTGGTCGCCCGGTTCGACTATCTGATCCTCGACCTGACCCGGTTCGAGCCGGATCCCGCGGTCCGGATCCGGAAGGTCGACGTGCTGGGCGATCCCCCCCACGCGGCATGGCGATTCGGCGAGGTGTCGCTCCACCACTTCGTGCCGCGGTATCTCGTCTCCGAGCTGTTTACGCCCTATCCGAAGGGCCCCTACATGGGGAGCCTGACCGCCTTCGGCCCTGGGGGCAGCGCCTGGGTCTCCCTCTGGGATGACCGCGTCCGGCGGGGCCTCGACCCCGACGTGGTCAAGGCGGTCAAGGCCTATGACGTGACCCTCAAGGGGCAGGGGGGTTTCCGGGCCTTCGCGGGGATCTGCAACGCGCTCCGCGAGACCGGCCTGGACCACGTCCTGATGCCGCTGCCCCACGACCCCGCGATGCGGGCCCTGCTGGAGCCGTACGCCGCGGAGATCGTCGAGTTCAACTTCGTCGTCAAGCGGCTCAACGGCGCGGGGCCGCTACCCCCGGGCCCCATCTACTTCGACATCAGGCATTGACCTGGGTGGCCCCTGCGGCGGGCGCCACCGCGCCCTGCCCGCGCAGGGCCGCGTTCCGCTCCCCGGGGTGCCTCTGCTACACTGAAGCGCCGTCATGGACGCAGGCTTCGTCGTCCCGGGTCCCCTGGACGTGGCCGGGACGCTCTCCCGGCTCCACCTCTGGGGTGAAGACCCGGCCAACCGCTTCGATGACGGTGTGTCTCGCGCCCGGTTGCGGCGGGAGTGGCTCACCATCATGAACGCGGCATACGTCGTCGGACCGACCCGGCAGGTCGCCTCGGGATCGCTCGATCCCGGGCGGGGCGACGCCTGCCCGGCGGGGGATGGGGTGTGACGCCGCTCGGGAAGTTCCTGCCGATCGTGGGCCAGCCCGATCCGGCCCAGCCCAAGGACGTGCACCTGGTCGGTCGCTACGCGGTCGGGGTGACGTGGGCCGACGATCACGGCAGCATCTATCCGTTCGACCGGCTCCGGCTGGACGATCCCGCGGCGGGGGAGATGGACCACGCCGCGCTCACGCAGGAGATGACGTGGCCGAAGGAGATCAAGAAGCTGCCGGATACGCTGCGGGTGCGGTGGCTGGACGGTCGCGAGAGCCTCTATCCGTACTCCACGCTCCGCGCGCTCTGCCGGTGCGCGGGGTGCACGGGCGGCCATTGACGGCCGGGGAGCTGGACCCGGGGGCGCGCCGCGGGCTGGTGCTGAGCGGCGTGATGGCCGCCGTGTTCCTGGCCGCGATGGAGTCCACGGTGGTGGCGACCGCGATGCCCACCGTGATCGCGAGCCTGGGCGGCATCCGGATCTACTCGTGGACGTTCTCCGCGTTCCTGCTGACCTCCACCGTGACGATGCCGATCTGGGGCCGGCTCGCCGACCAGGTGGGCCGCCGTCCCGCGTATCTGGCCGGGCTCGGGCTCTTCCTCCTGGGCTCGGCGCTCGCGGGGCTGTCACGCAGCATGGAGCAGCTCATCGCCTTCCGCGCGCTGCAGGGACTGGGCGCGGGCTCGCTCATCTCGATCGGCATGACCATCGTGGGCGACCTCTACGGGGTCGAGCGGCGGGCGAAGATGCAGGGCTATTTCTCGGGCGTCTGGGGCGTCGCCTCCCTGGTCGGGCCGCTCCTGGGCGGATTGCTGACCGATCGCGTGTCCTGGCGCTGGGTCTTCTACGTCAATCTCCCGTTCGGTCTGCTCGCCGCGGCGGCGATCGCGATGGGCCTGCGCGACGAGCGCCGGGCCCGGCCCCCCGCGTCGTTCGATCTGCTCGGCATGGGCGTGTTCGCGGCCGCGATCTCGGCGCTGCTGGTGGGCTTGGTCGAGATCGGAGCCGCCGAGGCGCGCCCGTCCGCCGGGATCGGGCTGATCGCGCTCTCCGCCGTCCTGCTCGTGCTCTTCGTGCTCGTGGAGCGTCGGGTGGCCGAGCCGGTGATCCCGCTCCACCTCTTCGCCAATCCGACCCTGCGCGCGGCCGCGGCCACCGGCCTGCTCTCCGGGATGGCGATGTTCGGGGCCATCACCTACGTGCCGCTCTACCTGCAGGCGGTCACCGGGAGCACCGCGACCCAGGCCGGCTGGGTGCTCATGCCGTTCGTGCTGGGCTGGGTGCTGTTCTCGGTGGTCGGCGCCCGGCTCGTCCTGCGCGTGGGGTGCCGCCGGATCGTCCTGGCGGGCATGACTGCGCTGGTGCTCGCCTTCGTCCTGCTCGCGGGCTGGGACGAGTCGCTCACGCGGCTGGCCGCGGCCCGCGACATCGCGCTCGCCGGGGTCGGCATGGGGCTCGTCTTCGTGCCGATGCTGATCGCGGTGCAGAATTCGGTGCCCCACTCGCTCCTCGGCTCCGCCACCTCGCTCACCGGGTTCTTCCGGACGGTGGGCGGCGCGGTGGGCGTGGCGGTCATGGGGGCCGCGATGACCTATCGGCTCGAGCGAGCCCTCGACGGGGTGGTGGCGACCGCGCCCGCCCCCCTGCAGGAGGCCCTGCGCTGGCTCGCCGCGCACCCCGATCTCGCGGTGAATCCGATCACCCGGGCGACGCTCGGAGAGGAGCTGCTGGGCCAGATGCGGCCGGTGCTGGCGCACGCGATCGGCGGCGTGTTCGTGGTGGGCCTGGTGATCGCGGTGCTCGCCCTGCTGTCCGCCCTCCTCGTGCCTCCGGGCCACGTGCGGGACCTGGCGGTCGGCCGCGAGCCGGTCGCGCCGACGCGGACCAAGGTATGAGCGCCGCCGGCGGCGCGGACGTCCCGCTGCTCGACCGGCTCGCCGGCCTGCCGGCGGTCCCGGTCTCGGAGCTGATCGGCCTGCTGGAGGCGATCCCCGACCTCTCGAAGGAGCCCCTGCTGGCCGGCCTGCTCGGCGTGGACGAACAGGGCGAGCCGGCCGCCCATCCGCTACTCGGGATGGTCATCGCGCATCTCAAGGAGAAACCGGCCGGGACCTGCTACGCGGCCCTGCTGGAGGCGCTGACCGGGATCTGGAACGCAGCGGTGCGGGGCGCGGTGGTGGCACGGCTGCGGGCCTCGGGCCTGCCCGCCGACGATCTGCTGCTCCGCCTGAAGGCCCTGTCGCCCACGCTGGGGTTCCAGGCCGAGAAGCGCGAGTGGGCGCAGGACTGGATGGCGGACCCGACCGCTCAGGACTCGCAGCTCGTGCAGCAGTGTCTCGTGCGGCTGCTGCTAGCGGTGCGCGGGCTGGCGGAGGCGCGCGCGCGGGCCCTGACCGACAGCGGCCCCGGTGGGAGCGGCTGAGATCGACCGAGAACGAAGGGAAAAGGAGAAGACGATGGCGAGCATCCCCGACGGCTACAAGGACATCCTGCAGAAGAAGGCATTCGCCAACCTGGCCACCGTGAACACCGACGGCACGCCCCAGGTGACGCCGGTGTGGGTGGATTTCGACGGCACCCACGTCCGCTTCAATACCGCCAAGGGCCGGCTGAAGGACAAGAACCTGCGGCGCAATCCGGTGGTGGCGCTGTCGATCCTGGATCCGGACAACCCGTACCGGTACCTGCAGGTGCGCGGTCGCGTCACCGAGGTCACCGAGTCGGGGGCGGACGCCCACATCGACTCGCTCGCCAAGAAGTACCTCGGGCAGGACAAGTACCCCTACCGCAAGCCGGGCGAGGTACGCGTCATCTACAAGATCGCGCCCGAGCGCGTGCAGACGATGGGGTAGCGGACCGGACCGTGCGGAGCGGACGACGGTGATCAGTCTCGACGCGGTGTCGAAGGGCTACGGCGGCCAGGAGCTGCTGCGCGGCATGTCGTGGCGCATCGGGCGCGGCGAGCGGATCGGGCTCGTGGGCCCGAACGGCGCGGGCAAGACCACGCTCTGCCGCATCCTGGCCGGCGTCGAGGAGCCCGACGCCGGGCGCGTCCACCAGGACACCGGGGTCACCGTCGGCTATCTCCCCCAGGAGGTCACGGGCGGCGAGGACCGGACCGTGCTCGCGGAGGCCCTGTCGGGCTTCGACGAGGTCTGGCGTCTCGAGGCCCAGCTCGAGTCGCTCGCCGCGCGCATGGCGGGGCCCGACGCCCCCGCGGGGCTCACCGACACGTACGGGGAGGTCCAGCATCGCTTCGAGGCGCTCGGCGGCTACCGGCTGGAAGCGGAAGCCAAGATCATCCTCGACGGGCTCGGGTTCGGCGTGGACGCGATCCACCGCCCGCTCGCCGAGTTCTCCGGGGGCTGGCGCATGCGGGCGGCCCTGGCCCGCCTGCTGCTGCTTCGCCCGGACCTGCTGCTCCTCGACGAGCCGACCAACCATCTCGACCTGGAGTCGCTCGCGTGGCTCGAGAACTTCCTGGCCGCCTACGAAGGCACGGTGGTCATCGTGTCTCACGACCGCTACTTCCTGAACCGGATGGTCACCGCCATCGCGGATCTCGGCGGGGGCGGGGTCACGATCTACCACGGTGACTACGATCACTTCCTGGTGGAACGCGAGGCCCGCCAGGCGCTGCTCGAGGCGCAGGCGCGCAACCAGGCCAAGCGGGTGGCCGAGATCGAGCGGTTCATCGACCGGTTCCGCTACAAGGCGTCCAAGGCCCGGCAGGTGCAGAGCCGGGTGAAGATGCTCGACCGCATGGAGAGGATCGAGACGGAGGCGGCGGCGCGCCGCATCCACTTCACCTTCCCGCAGCCCCCGCGCACCGGGCGTCTGGTCGGCCGGCTCATCGGCGTGCACAAGGCCTACGGCGACAACGTGGTGTACGCGGGGATGGACTTCCAGGTGGAGCGGGGCGACCGGGTCGCGCTGGTGGGCGTCAACGGGGCGGGGAAGTCCACGCTGCTGAAGATGCTGGCGGGCACGCTCGAGTTCGACGCGGGCGAGCGCCTGCTCGGCTCCCACGTGGAGGTACAGTACTACGCCCAGCACCAGCTCGACGCGCTCGATCCGTCGCGCACCGTGCTGGAGGAGCTCGAGCACGCGGCCCCGGAGGCCCAGGTCTCGCGGCTGCGCACGATCCTCGGCAGCTTCCTCTTCAGCGGCGACTCGGTGAGCAAGAAGGTGGCGGTCCTGTCCGGCGGCGAGAAGGCGCGCCTGGCCCTGGCCAAGATGCTCGCGCGCCCGGCCGCGCTGCTCTGCATGGACGAGCCCACCAACCATCTGGATCTCGCGTCCAAGGAGGTGCTGGAGGACGCGCTGTCCGGCTTCACCGGCACCATCGTCTTCATCTCCCACGACCGCTACTTCATCAACCGCATCGCCACCCAGGTGGTCGAGGTCGCGCGCGGCCGGCTCACCACCCACCTCGGCAGCTACGACGACTACCTCGACAGCAAGGCTGCGCAGGCGGCGGCGCCGACGTCGGCAGTGCCGGAGAAGAAACCGCGGGCCACCGGGCCGGAACGGTCGTCCGCGCCGGAACGAAAGTCCGCGGATCAGAGGGATGTCCGCGGCAGCTCCCGGGAGTCCGCCGAAGGGGGGAGTGCGGGGGCCATGTCTGGGCCCCCGCATAAGACAAGCTTCAAGAAGGAAACCGTAGACAGCAGGAAGACCAGCAAGACCCTGGATCGTGAGATCAAGGCGATCAAGGTCCGCCTGAGCGCGGTGGAAGCGCAGATCCAGGAGCTGGAGGCGCGCCAGCAGGAGATCGGGCTGGCGCTCGCCGATCCGGATCTCTACCGCGACGGGCAGAA
>DATFGS010000435.1:0-4194 GCA_035249225.1 Candidatus Methylomirabilota bacterium
CGCCGCCACCGCGGCCACCCACGGGGTGCGCGTCTTCCTGATCCAGCGGGAGGCGCCGCCGCCTTCCGCGCCGCGCGCCGCGCCCGGCGGCGTCACCGGCCTCGACCACGTGGTGATCCGCACGCCCGATCCCGAGCGGGCGGCCGCCCTCTACGGCGCGCGCCTCGGGCTCGACATGCGGCTCGACCGCTCGAATCCCGCGTGGGGCGCGCGGCTCATGTTCTTCCGCTGCGGGGACCTGATCGTGGAGCTGGCTCACGACCTGCGCGCGGGCGTCTCCGCGGAGCCGGATCGCCTCTGGGGCCTCTCCTGGCGCACCGACGATCCGTCGGCGGCGATCGCACGCCTGCGCGGCGCCGGCGTCGACGTCTCGGAAGCCCGGCCCGGCCGCAAGCCGGGCACCCAGGTGTTCACGGTGCGCGACGGGACCTGCGGCGTCCCGACGCTCATGCTGCAGCCGTCCGGACCGCCCGCTCAGCCCTGAGCGAAGGCGGGCCCGAGCCGGCCGTCAGGGCTTGGAGCCGCCACCGTCGCGCAGGTGGCGGCCAAGGAACTCGAGCACGTCCTGCTCCCACACGGACATGCCCTGGGCCGAGAAGACCTGGTGCCCGGGGGCGCCGGCTCCGAGCGTGCGTGCGGGGCCGAACGGCGGGTAGATCACGACCCGATGCGCGATCCCCCGCCTCTCGAGCACGTCGCCGACGGCGGTGATGGATTCGGTCGTCCGGTCGTTCTCCGACACGAGGAGCAGCATCGGCGTCGTCACGCGGCCGGCGGCGGCGGCGAGCGCGCTCCGGATCGCCGGGTTGCCGTTCCAGGTCAACGCGCCGCCCGCCTGATCGACCGCGGCCAGGAACTCATGACTGCGGCTCACCGCGAACAGCGTCACGATGCCGCCGAAGGACCAGCCCATGACGCCCAGCCGCTTCGAGTCGACGAACGGCAGCGCGCCGAGATACGGCAGCGCGGCCAGCACGTCGTCGGTCTCCGCCTCCAGCCGCGGGACCACGCGCCGCGAGTCGGCTCCGACCTCCTGCGACCAGGTCGGCCCGTCGGAGCGGCCGTAGCCGCGGCGCTCGGTGACCAGCACCGCGTATCCGGCCCGGGTGAGCAAGCGGCCGATGTGCTCGAACGGAACCGATTGGCGCTCGCGCGCGGGCAGGCGGGACCCGTGGTTGTAGATGACCGTCGGGAAGGGACCGGCTCCATCCGGCCGGTAGAGGTACGCCTGGATACTCAGCTTCCCGCTCGGATAGAAGACCTCGGCGTACGTGAGGTCCGCGGCCGGCTGGCCGCGGGCCGCCGGCGCGCCCGAGCAGAGAAGGCCGGCCACGAGGGCCACCAGCGCGCCCCGCACCGCGATCACCGGGTACGAGCTACTTCTTCGGGCCTTGCTGCATCGCCCGCCACACCCGCTCGGGGCGTAGCGGCATGTCGAGGTGGCGGACCCCGAACGGCTTCAACGCGTCCACCACCGCGTTGACCACCGCGGGCGTCGAGCCGATGGTCGCGGCCTCCCCGATGCCCTTGGCGCCCAGCGGGTTGAACGGCGAGGGGGTGACGGTCTGGTCCGTCACGAAGAACGGCAGGTCCTCCGCGCGCGGGACTGCGTAGTCCATCAAGGTGCCGGTGACGAGCTGGCCGTCCGCGCTGTAGACCACCTCTTCCAGGAGCGACTGCGCCGCTCCCTGGGCGATGCCCCCGTGCACCTGTCCGTCCACCAGCAGCGGGCTGACCCGGACGCCGCAGTCGTCCACCGAGGTGAAGTCGCGAAGCGTGACCCGGCCGGTGTCGCGATCCACCTCCACCACCGCCACGTGCGCGCCGAAGGGATAGACGAGCTGGGGCGGGCGGAAGTACTCGGTGGCCTCGAGCCCCGGCTCCATCCCGGCGGGCAGGCCCTCGCCGTAAGCCTTTTCCGCGATGTTGGCCAGCGTGAGGCTCTTCGTCGGCGTGCCCTTGACGTGGTAGCGCCCGTCGGTGACCACCACGTCCTCGAACGCGGCCTCCAGCGCGGAGGCCGCGACGCGGCGGGCGCGCTCCTGGACCTTCTCGGCCGCCTTCACCATCGCGGAGCCGCCCACGACCAGGCTGCGGCTGCCGCCGGTGCCGAAGCCCATCGGCGCGCCGGTGGTATCTCCGTGGCGCACCACCACCTGATCGAAGTCCACCCCGAGGTAATCCGCGATGAGCTGGGCGAACGTGGTCTCGTGCCCCTGCCCGTGCGCGGACGCGCCGGTGTAGGCGGTGACGGTCCCGCTCGGCTCCACCCGGATCATCGCGCTCTCGTACGGCCCGAAGCCGCACATCTCGACGTAGCAGGCCATGCCGATGCCGAGCAGCTTGCGGTCGCCCTTCTCGATGCGCTGACGCTGCTCGGCGCGGAGCGCGGCGTACTTCGACACCTCGAGGCTCTTGGCCAGCGCGCGCGCGTACTCGCCGCTGTCGTAGTTCTGCCCGGTGGGCGCGGCGTAGGGGAACGCCCCCGGCGGGATGAAATTCACCCGGCGCACGTCCTCCGGGGGCTTGCCCAGCTCCATCGCGATGCAATCCACCAGCCGCTCGAGATAGTACGCGGCCTCCGGCCGGCCCGCGCCGCGGTAGGCGGCGACCGAGGTGGTGTTGGTGAACACGCACGTGCTCTTGAGCTCCACGTTCTTCACGTGGTACACGCCCACTCCCATCATCAGGGTGAGATCGGGGATGAACGTGAAGATCGGGTAGGCACCGATGTCGGCTACCACGTGCATCCGGAGGCCGTCGATGCGGCCCTCCGCGTTCACCGCCGCCTCCAGATCGGTCACCTGGGCGCGGCCGTGGGTGGTGCCGGTCATGTGCTCGACCCGGCTCTCGATCCACCGGAGCGGGACCTTGCGCAGCCGCGCGAGCGCGGCCACCGTCACGTCTTCCGGGTACGTCCCGAACTTCACGCCGAATCCGCCGCCCACCTCCGGGCAGATCACCCGGATCTGGTTCTGGGGCATGCGGAGCGCGTCGGCCAGGCCGCCGCGGAGCACGTGGGGAGCCTGGTGCGTCGCCCACACCGTGAGCCCGCCGCTCGCGAAGTCGGGGGCGGCGAGCACCGCGCGGGTCTCCATGGGAATGCCGGAGAGGCGCTGGCTGTTCATGCGCTGCTTGACCACCCGGTGCGCCTTGGCGAAGGCCGCGTCGGGATCCCCGGCCTTGATCGTGGTGCCGTGCTCGATGTTCTTCGGAGCGTCGTCGAAGAGCTGGGGCGCCCCGTCCGCCATCGCGGCGAAGGCGTCGGCCACCGCGGGCAGCGGCTCCCAGTCCACCTCGACGAGGGCGACCGCGTCCATCGCCGCCTCCGCGGAGGTGCCGATCACCGCGGCGACCGGCTCGCCCACGTAGCGCACGCGATCCAGCGAGAGCGGGTAGTGCTGGCGCCCGAGCTTGATCTCGCCCCCGCCGCCGCCCTCGGCCGAGACGGTCGCGGTGGGGATCGGCGCGACGTGCGCCTTGAGATCCTGCCCGGTCACCACCGCCACCACCCCGGGGAGCTTCGCGGCGGCGGCGCTCTTGACGCCGCGGACCCGCGCGTGGGCGTGCGGGCTCCGCACGAAGGCCACGTGCTGCATGCCCGGCATCGCGATGTCGGCCACGTACTGCGAGGCGCCCGTGATCAGGCGCGGATCCTCCTTGCGCTTGACGTGGGCTCCCAGGAGCTTGGATGCCATGATCGGATCTCCTCTAGAGGATGCGGCAGGCGTCGTCGAACGGCAGGCGCGGCCCGCGCGGCGTGAGCTTGGTCGGATCGCCGTGACCCAGATTGCACAGGAAGTTCGACTTCACCCGCCCGTCGGGAAAGAACTCGGCGTCCACCTTGGCGTTGTCGAAGCCGGACATGCCGCCGCAGTCGAGCCCGAGCGCGCGGGCCGCCAGCATCAGGTAGGCGCCCTGGAGGCTGCCGTTGCGGAACGCGGTCGCGGCCGAGAGCTCGGGCTTCCCCACGAAGTTCGCGCGCATGTCGGCGGCCGGGAACAGGCGGGGCAGCTCGTCGTAGAAGTCCACCGCGTGGCCGATGATCGCGGTCACCGGGGCCTGCATGGTCTTGTCCACGTTGCCCGGAGTGAGCGCCGGCCGCAGCCGCTCCCGGGCCGCGCGCGACGTGAGGAACAGCACGCGCATCGGGCTGCAGTTGGCGCTGGTGGGCCCGAGCCGCGCCAGGTCGTA
>DATFGS010000436.1:0-5712 GCA_035249225.1 Candidatus Methylomirabilota bacterium
CGACCAGCGTCTCCATCGGCGAGAAGCCGAGCACGTCGACGAAGAGCAGCAGGTCCCGCGCGTAGGTCCCGTGGGGATTCCAGGCGAAGCCGTAGTCCCCGCCGGGCAGCACCCGGATGCCCCGCTTGCGCATCTGGGCCATGGTCGTCACCGAGATCTCCAGCTCTTCCAGGAGGCCGTGGTCGCGCGCCATCTGGGGCGTGATCCCCCACTCGCTCGCCGCGTAGCACGCCTGGTAGGTGAGGCCCAGCGCGGGCGCCACGAAGCACCAGTCGCGGTTGGCCTCGAGCAGGTCGAGCGCCTCCTCGTCCGCGAAGTTGGCGTGGTAGATGATGCCGACCCCGTGGCGCACGCACATCTTCACCGACTCGGCGCTGCGCGCGTGGGCGCACACCCGCACCGCGCTCGCCCTCGCCACCTCCATGGCCGCCGCCACCTCCGCGTCGCTCATGACCGCGCGCTGGGAGCGCGAGTTCCGCGGCCCGGTGTCGCCCGAGATGTTCAGCTTCAGGAGGTCGACGCCCTCGCGCACCAGCAGGCGGCAGATCCGCCGCACCTCGTCGGGTCCGTCGGCCACCCACGCGAAGGTCGGCGTCTCCAGGTGCGGCAGGTGCAGCGCGTTCTCGTCGCCCAGCCCGCCGGTGACCGTGATCTCGGGGCCGTTGGCCAGGTAGCGCGGCCCGGGGATGCGGCCGGCCTCGATCTCGTTGCGGATCACCACGTCGAGCCGCGGCTTGGCCGAGGCCGCCGAGAGCACGCTCGTGTACCCGCAGTCGAGCAGCGTCCGGGCGTTGCGCATGGTCACGAGCACGTGCTCCTCGGGGGGCAGGCGCGTGAAGTCGGAGTTCCGGGCCGCGTCGGGGTAGCTCACGTGGCCGTGGGGCTCGATGAGCCCGGGCATCAGGGTGGCGCCGGCGCCGTCGATGACCCGGGCCGCCTCGCGCGGCAGGCCTCCCCCGCGCTGCACCGCGACGATGCGCCGGTCTTCCACCAGCACGTCGCCGGGAAACGGAGCCGCTCCACTGCCGTCGAGGATCGTCGTGTTGGCGATGAGTGTCCGGTCCATGATGTCCTCCGCGCGGCCCAACGATAGCACGAGCGCGACCCGACCGGCCCGCTCAGGGCTCGGCGGTGGCCTCCACGAGCAGCTCGGCCAGACGGCGGCTGAACGCGGCGGGATCCGGCAGCGTCCCGCCCTCGGCCAGGATGGCCTGGCCGAGCAGCAGCTCCGCGTAGCGGCGCAGGCGGTCGTCGGCCGGGTGGGCCGCGTGGAAGGCCTGCAGGCGCGTCAGCAGCGGGTGCGACGGGTTCACCTCGAGCACTCGCTTGACCTTCGGCACCTCGCGCCCGCTCCGGCGCAGCAGGTCCTCGAAGTGCGCGCTGAGGTCGCCGGTCTCGCCGACCAGGCAGGCCGGCGACGAGGTCAATCGCTCGGACAGCCGCACGTCCTTGACCGTGTCCTGGAGCGCCGCGCGCAGGGCGAGGAGCAGCGCCTGGAAGCGCGCGCCGACCTCCTCGGGGACGGGACCGCCCTTGCTGCCGTCCTCCCCGGCCCCGAGGTCGACGCCGCCCTGGCTCACCGAGGCGAGCGGCTTGCCCTCGAACTCGCGCCGCATGCGCAGCCACAGCTCGTCCACCGGGTCCAGGAAGAAGAGCACCTCGTAGCCCCGCGCCTGGACCGCCTCCAGATGCGGCGAGCGCTCGGCCGCCTCGCGGGACGCGGAGGCGAGATAGTAGATCGCGGGCTGGCCGCTCTTCATCCTCGCCACGTACTCCCCGAGCGAGGTCGGGGCCGGCCCATCGCTGGACAGGGCCAGCACCAGCTCCATGAGGCGGTCCGGCTCCTCATCGAGGCCGAGGAGCCCCTCCTTGAGCACCGCCCCGAACTCGGCCCAGAACGTCCGGTACCGCTCGGGCCGCTGCTCCTTCATCTCCCGGAGGGCCGCCAGGAGCCGCCGGACGAGGTACTTGCGGATGGCCTGGATCTGGCGGTCCTTCTGGAGGATCTCGCGGGAGACATTCAGCGACAGGTCGTCCGAGGACACGACGCCCCGCACGAAGCGCAGGTACGGCGGCAGCAGCTCCCGCCAGTCGTCCATGATGAACACGCGCTTGACGTAGAGGGACAGGCCGCGGTGCCCGCCGTCGCCTCCGTGCAGGTCGAAGGGCGCCTTCGACGGAATGTAGAGCAGGGCGCGCGCCTCGAAGCTCCCCTCCATGTGCACCAGGAGATGCTCGAGCGGGTCGTTCCAGTCGTGGCTGATGTGCTTGTAGAACTCGCGGTGCTCGTCCTCGGTGACCGCGTCCCGGTCCCGGGCCCAGATCGCCTTCATCGAGTTGAGCGTCTCGCCCTGCAGGCGGACCGGGTACGTGACGAAGTCGGAGTACCGCTTGACGATGCCGCGGAGCACCCCCGGCTGGGTGTAGTCGTTGAGCCCGTCCTCCTCGTCCTGGGGCTTGAGATGCAGGGTGACGGTGGTCCCGGCCGTCGGGCGCTCGGCCGGGCCGAGCGTGTAGCTGCCGTCGCCGACAGACTCCCAGCGGGTGGCCTCCTCGGCGCCCGCCCGCCGCGTGACGACGGTGATGCGATCGGCGACCATGAAGCTCGCATAGAAGCCCACCCCGAACTGCCCGATCAGCTCGGGAGCGGCGGCGGCCTTGGCTTCCCGGATGGCGCGAAGGAACTCGCGGGTGCCCGAGCGCGCGATCGTCCCGAGGTTCTCGACGACCTCCGCGCGGCTCATGCCGATCCCGTTGTCGTGCACCGCCAGGCTGCGGGCCGCCGCGTCCACCTCCAGGGTTATCTCCGGCTCGCCGGAGGCCAGCTCCGGCCGGCTCAGGGCCTCGAAGCGGATCTTGTCGAGGGCGTCGGAGGCGTTGGAGATCAGCTCGCGCAGGAAGATGTCCTTGTGCGAGTACAGGGAATGGATCATGAGGTCCAGCAGCTCGCGGACCTCGGCCTGGAACTCGTGACGCTCTGCCGGCTCGCTCATCGTCCCCGGAATCCCTCCGCGCGCACAACGATAGCACGCCCCCGGACGCTCCGAGGGGCGCGACATGGTTGAAGCGGGGGTACGGCTGCGGTATCGTGACTTCTCGACCCGCGTCCCGGTGGCGTTGACCGTCCTTCACAAGGAGCGATGATGGCGAACTCGGCCGGATACCACGAATCGGAAAGCAAGCTGCGCCCGGAGACACTCGACAACCACCGGGCGCTGACCTCCATGCAGGAAGAGCTCGAGGCGGCCGACTGGTACGATCAGCGCGTCGACGCGGCGACCGACCAGGACCTGAAGGACATCCTGGCCCACAACCGCGACGAGGAGAAGGAACACTTCGCGATGCTGCTGGAGTGGTACCGGCGGCGCGACGCCACTATGGACGCCCACCTCAAGGAATACCTCTTCAAGAGCGGCTCGCTGATCGCGCTCGAGCAGGCGGGGGCCGCCGGCGGCGCGGCGGGCGATGACGGGACGGGCGGAGGCGGCGGCTCGCTCGGCATCGGCAGCCTGAAGGGGGGCCAGGGACTATGAACAATCTCAAGCGCGAGCTCGCCCCCCTCTCGAGCGCGGCGTGGAAGCAGATCGACGCGGAGGCCGGCCGCGTGCTCAAGCTGAAGCTCGCGGGCCGGAAGCTCGTGGACTTCGACGGCCCCCTCGGCCCCACCGCCGCCGCGGTGAACACCGGGCGCCGGGAGCCGCTGAGCGCGGCGCCGGTCGCCGACATCGAGGCTTCCCGGCGGCAGGTGCTGCCGCTCGTCGAGCTGCGCTCGTACTTCGAGCTCTCGCGGGAGGAGATGGACGCGGTCGAGCGCGGCGCGGAGGACCCGGAGCTGCAGCCCCTGATCGACGCGGCCACCCGCATCGCCTACGCGGAGGACACCGCGATCTTCCACGGTTACGCGGCGGGCGGCATCAAGGGCATCGACCAGGCCTCCGCCCATGCCGTCCTGCCGATCCCCGACGACTACCAGGCGTATCCGCACAGCATCGCGGAGGCCACGCGGCTCCTGCGCCTGGCTGGCGTGGACGGCCCCTACGCGATCGCGATGGGGCCGCGCTACTACACCGGCCTCACCCAGGCGGTGGGCGACGGCGGGTACCCGGTCCTGAACGTGGTCCGCAAGCTGGTGGACGGCCCTCTCGTGTGGGCCCCCGCGGTCAACGGCGCGGTGGTGCTGAGCCTCCGCGGGGGGGATTTCGAGCTGACGGTCGGCCGCGACCTCTCGATCGCCTACCAGAGCCACACCGACAAGGTGGTGCGCCTCTACCTGGTCGAGAGCATGGCCTTCCGGGTCCTCACCCCCGAGGCCGCGGTGGCGCTGGCCCACAGGGACGGCAAGGGAGCGCGCAAGGGCTGAGCCGCGGTCAGCCCCGCGCCTTCTTCACCGCCACCAGGGTCAAGGCGCCGAAGAGCCCCAGCACCACGAGCTGCGCCACCGCGAACGGCGGCTCGCTCTGGGTGGGAGCCAGCGCGTTCAGCGCCGGCAGCTTGAGGAACGCCTGGGTGACCCCCACGAAGATGTTGAGGTAGAGCGCGATGGCGGCGCTCACCACGTAGATCCGGCGCCACGCTCCCGCGAGCCCCATCGGGTAGCGGGCGAGCAGCGCGACCGCCAGGACCACCAGGGAGATGATCCCGACCACGTGCGACGGCAGCAGCCGCGTGGTCGGAAAGGCGAACCCGGTCACGCTCGTGGCCACCGTCGTGACCAGGAAGAGCGTGTTCCACCCGGCGCGCAGCCGCCCGTCGAGCAGGCCGAACAGGACGATGAGCCCGGCGCCGATCCCGATCAGGCTCAGCACCACGTGCAGCGACGTGAACGTCGACACCGTCAGTCCCCAGATCACGGTGCACCTCCCTGGCTGCGCTCGAGGATCCGCCCGGAGCGGCTCCGGGTCAAGTGACGTCGCCGCCCACCGGCACGATGGTCTGCGTGCGGGAGCGGACGTGAGGGGCGAACTGGTACCAGCCCCGCATCGCCTGGAACTCCGGCGTGGCGGTGGCGGCCGGGCCGTCGAGCTCGTAGATGGTCGTGTACACGCGCCGGGCCACCTTCTCGGTCCGGCCCGCGGTGGTCTCCGAGATATCGCCCCGCGACACGTAGCGCCGGCCGCGCCGCACGCCCGGGCACCGGAGCGCGTCCGGCAGGTGGACCGTGTCGTACCACTGGTTCCACGCCGCCTCCACCTCCGGATCGACCTCGACGTTCACGATCAGCAGGCACGTCGGGAATTCGGTCATCGCGCTCACTCCTGCCCGTAGGCGTTCAGGTCGTCGCTCAGGAATGCGTTGCGCGGCTGGCCCCGCGGAGCCGCGGCCCACTCTCTCGCGTCCCCGACGTACGGCCGGCACTGGTACGACGCCATGCGCGGAGCGCCCTCAGCCGTGCCCCGTGAAGAGACCGTCCACGAAGCCGACCTGATAGGCGAGCAGGAGCCCGAAGCCGACGCTGAGGAGGCCCGCCGCGAGCGCCAGCGACCGGTTCACGCCGAGCAGCCGCCGCGCGGTGAAGGCGAACGGGACCGCGATCGCCATCGTGATCAGGATCATCCCCGCGATCGTCCCGATCCCGAAGACCAGGAGATAGGCCAGCGAGAGCGTCACGTCGTGAATGGTCGCCACCACCAGCAATGCCACCGCGGCGGATCCCGCGAGCCCGTGGACCACGCCGACCACCAAGGGCCGCACCGCGTGGTAGAGGCCGAGCCG
>DATFGS010000437.1:0-4009 GCA_035249225.1 Candidatus Methylomirabilota bacterium
CGGGACGCGCCCGATCGCGATCGCTCCGGCGCCGCACCCGGATGCGGAAGCCGTCCGGCTTCACGGTCAGCGTCTCCTTGAGCCTGAGCCGGTAGCGCGTGTGGTCGATCAGCTTGAAGCGCTGGAGCACCATGCCCAGCACCAGGGCCGCCTCCTGCAGGGCGAACTGCCGGCCGATGCAGGCGCGCTGGCCGTTGCCGAACGGCTTGTAGGCGTTGGCGGGCCGGGCGCGCTCGGCCTCGCGCGAGAAGTGGTCGGGGTCGAAGACCTCGGCCCGCTCGCCCCACACCGCGGGGTCGCGGTGGAGCATCGGGGTCAGCACCACGATCTGGTAGGGCTTCTTCATCCGGTATTGCCCGCCGATCATCGTGTCCTTGTAGGGCGAAAGCGCGAAGACCGGCGCGGTCGGCCAGAGGCGCAGCGACTCCTTGAGCACCTGATCGAGGTAGGTGAGCTGGTTGACCTGCGCGTAGGTCGGCGCCGTCGAGACGTCCGGCCCGAGCACCCGGTCGACCTCCTCGTAGGCGCGCGCGAGCACCTCCGGGTTCTGCAGCAGGAAGTAGACCGCGAACGACAGGAGCCCGCTGGTGGTCTCGTGCCCCGCGATCAGGAAGGTGATGACCTGGTACCGGATGTTGAGATCGTCGAGCCGCTCCCCGCTCTTCTTGTCTACCCCCGAGAGCATGCAGCTCAGCAGGTCGGGCTTGGCGTCCGTGTCGTCGCCCTGCCGCCGTTCTTGGATGATGCGATCCACCATCTCGTTCATGTAGCGGATGTCGGCGCGGAGCTGGCGCTCGCGGTCCTTCTTGATGAAGCTCTCGAGCGGCAGCCCCCGCGTCTCCATCGAGGCGCCGAGGGCCCCGATCATGGCGCCCACGAAGGGATGGTTGGTGTCGCGGTAGAACGAGTTGAAGCGGTAGCCGAAGCCGCAGAGCCCGATGGTGTCGAGCGTGAGCGACGTCATGTCGTGGGTGACGTCGACTTCGTCGTCCGCGTTCAGGCGCTCCCACTTGAGGACGAGCTGCTCCGCGATGTCCACCATCATCGGGTGGTACCCCTGCATCGCACGCTGGCCGAAGTTGGGCAGCAGGATGTTGTGGGCCCGCGACCAGTTCGGCTCCTGGGTGTAGGCGGTGAAGAGCCCGTCGCCCGCGAAGGCGCGGAGGCGGCGGAGGGCGCCCTTGACGCTCTTGTCGAAGCGCGACTCGTCGCACAGCTCGTCCACCAGGGAGAACCCGGAGACCACGACCACCGGCTTGCCCAGCATGTCGAGCCAGTAGATCGGCCCGTACTCGCGGGCGAGGCGCATCATGTCCTGGATGGGCGCGGTGGTGCCGAG
This sequence comes from Candidatus Methylomirabilota bacterium, assembly GCA_035249225.1. GTDB lineage: Bacteria > Methylomirabilota > Methylomirabilia > Rokubacteriales > CSP1-6 > CAMLFJ01. Next base: position 1,340 of record DATFGS010000437.1, read on the forward strand.
CGCGAAGAGATTGCCCAGCAGCAGCGTCCGCGGCGGCTGCGGGATCGGATCGAGACGGTTCTTCGCGGGCACCGCGGCTAGTCCAGGTGCTCGGTGAGGCCGGTCACGTCGAAGGCCATGACCACGAGGTCACGGGTCCGGCCGGCATGATCCACCACGAAGTCCTGCAGCAGGGCCTCCGGCCGGAACCCGAGCCGCTCGAAGGTGGCCATCGCGCCCTTCTGGTCTGGCGTCATCTGGGCCACGATCTTGCGCAGGCCGCGCCCGCGGGCGAGCGAGAAGATCTCCCCGGCGAGGGCCCGGCCGAGGCCCTGGGAGCGGAAGGGCAGCGCGACCTGGGTCCGGATCTCGCCCAGGTGCCGCTGCCAGCCCACCCGGTTCTGCACCAGCGCGGCGTAGCCCGCGATCGTGCCGCCCGCCTCCGCGATCACGGTGGTGGTCAGCCCCGCCTCCAGGTTGCGCATCCAGTGCGCGACCGCCTCCGGATCGGTGATGTCCATCCGCAGGAACAGGAGGTCGTCCTCGGGCAGGCTCCGGGCGAAGGCGGCGATCGACGCCGCGTCGGCCGGGGTCATCAGCCGCAGGGTGACCGGGGCGCCGTCCTTGAGTCGAATGCCGCGCGGGTACTCCCGGCCGTCTGGGCTCATGAGGAACGTTAGTATAGAGGCCATGGATGTCCTGGTCGAGACCCGCCGCGGCCCGGTGCGCGGCGTCTCCGAGGGAGGGCTCGCGGTGTTCCGTGGTCTTCCCTTCGCGCGCCCGCCGGTCGGCCCGCTCCGGTTCCGGCCACCCGAGCCGCCCGAGCCTTGGCGCGACGTTCGCGACGCGGCCCGCTTCGGGCCGTCGGCGTCGCAGAACGGCGCGCTCGTCGGGCCGCTGATGAGCCTGGGGATCAGCCGGACCGGCGAGGACTGCCTCTACCTCAACGTCTGGACGCCCGCCGCGGATCGGGGGCGCCGGCCGGTGCTCGTCTGGATCCACGGCGGCGCCTTCATCCTGGGATCGGGCTCGCAGATGCTCTACGACGGCGCGACCCTGGCCCGCCGGGGGGACGTGGTCGTGGTCACGATCAACTATCGCCTGGGCGCGCTGGGCTTCCTGCGCCTGCGCGACCGCTTCGGCGAGCGGCTGCCCGCGACCGGCAACGAGGGGATGCTCGACCAGGTGGCGGCGCTCGAATGGGTGCGCGACGAGATCGCCGCGTTCGGAGGCGATCCGGGCAACGTGACGATCTCCGGCGAGTCGGCGGGCGCGATGAGCTGCGCCACCCTCCTCGGCATGCCGCGCGCCCGCGGCCTCTTCCACCGCGCGATCCTGCAGTCCGGGGCCGCCAACTATCTCTGGCCTCGCGACGTCGCGGCGCGCCTCACGGATCGGGTGCTCGCGGACCTCGCGGTCGGCTCGCCCGAGGAGCTGCGGGCCGCCGACCCCGCGCGCCTGCTCGCGGCCCAGCGGCGCCTCTTCATGGACCTGATGCTCGGCGAACACCACGTCCTCGGCACGCTCTCCCCCGCAGGGCAGCGCGCGGCGGGCGCGGCCTTCCTCGGGCTCACGCTGGCGCGCCGCCGCTTCGGCGGCGTCGTCACCCCGATCTCGCGCGGGCTGCTGGGCCTGCTCCGCCGGCGCGGCGAGCGGCGCCGCGTGCCGGCCACGCCGGAGATGAACGCGCTCCGCGCGCTGCGCACCCGCGGCCTGCCCTTCCAGCCGGTGGTCGACGGCGACGTGATCCCCCGCGATCCCCTCGCGGCGATCCGCGACGGGGCGGCCCCCGACATCCCGCTGCTGATCGGCACCAACCTCGACGAGGCGCGCCTCTTCGCCCCGCTGGATCCGGAGGCCACCACGCTCGACGAGGCCCAGCTCCTGGCCCGGTGCGCGGAGGCGGTTCCCGGCGGGACGGAGGCGGCGCGGCGAGCCATCGCGGTCTACCGTGACGCGCGGGCCGCCCGCGGCGAGCGCGCCGAGCCGGGCGATCTCTGGTTCGCGATCGAGTCCGACCGGACCATGCGCCACCCCGCGATGCGGCTCGCCGCCCTGCACGCGGCGCATCAGCCCGAGACCTACGCGTATCTCTTCACGTGGCCCTCGCCCGCGATGGGCGGGCTCTTCGGCGCCTGTCACGCGCTCGAGCTGCCCTTCCTGTTCGGCACGCTCGAGCACCCGCTCATCCGCCCGTTCACCGGCAAGGGCCCCGCCGCGCGCGCGCTGGCCGGCCAGATCCAGGACGCGTGGATCGCCTTCGCGCGCACCGGGCGGCCGGGGCACGCGGGCGTCGGCGACTGGCCCGCCTACGACGCGGCCCGGCGGCGCACGATGATCCTCGACCGGGAGTGCCGCGTGGAGTCCGCCCCGCGCGAGGCCGAGCGGCGGTTCTGGGAGTCACTCCCGCCCGCGACGGGCTAGCGCCCGCCCCCGGGCAATCGGCTCGGCGGGATCTCGACGTAGATCGCGCGCGACTCGGCCGCGACGGTGCCGTCGGCCAGGCGGGCCACCGCGCGCGTGTCGAAGACGCGCCCGCGCCGGGCGACGAGGCGGGCCTCGAACCGCACCGGCCGGCCGAGCGGCACCGGCGCGCGATAGTCCACCTCGATCCGCGCGGTCACCGCCGTGACCACGCCGCGCACCAGGGCCAGGCGATAGTGCAGGCAGTCGAAGATCGCGGCGAGCAGC
>DATFGS010000438.1:0-1188 GCA_035249225.1 Candidatus Methylomirabilota bacterium
GGCGGCGAGCAGCCCGAGCGCGAGGAAGATCACCTGGCCGGCCACCACCGTGGTCTTGTCCGCGATCACGGAGACGAAGCCGGCCAGCAGGGGAAGCCGCGGCCGCAGCAGGTACGCCTTGAGCGGATCGCCGCCCACCGACATCGTGGGCGTGGCCAGGCTCACCGCCTCGCCGGCCAGGCGCGCTCGCAAGAGCAGGAGGAAGGGCACCGGCGTCGGCAGGAGTAGGCGCCACGCCAGCGTGTCCACCACGGCGGCCAGCGAGTAGGGGAAGGCGAGCACGAGGGGCAGCCGCCAGCCGAGCCTGACGAAGGAGGACCAGATCGCGGCGGGGCCGATCTGCGCCACCAGGTACCCCACCAGGGCCAGGCCGGTGAGTACCAGCAGCGGGCGAAACCAGCGGGACACTAGGGGCGCGGCCTCCAGATGCGCAGCAGGCATCCCAGCCAGTAGAACTGCGAGCCCACCGCCACCACCACCGCCACCACCACGACGACCGATGGCGCGAGCCACCGCAGGATCGCGAAGGCGAGCAGCACGAGGTAGAAGAGGTCCCGGTTGGCGATGTGCGTGAGCAGCCCGCCGACCGTGGGACCGACCTCGATCTCGCGCGGCAGGTAGCGCGCGAAGATCGCGCTCAGCGTCACCCCGGTCGCGGCGAGGAACCCGACCGCGGCGGTGTGCCATCCCCCCGAGCTGACGCCGATGCCGAGCACGATGCCGGCGTGGATGACCGTGTCGATCGTCCAGTCGAGATTGGCGCCCAGGCGCGACTCCTGGAACGTCAGCCGCGCGATCTCGCCGTCCGCGTGGTCCACGATGCTGGCGACCGCGTACAGCAGGACGCCCAGCCAGGCGCTCGCGGCGGTCGCGTGCCAGAAGCACCAGATGGCCACCAGGCCGATCGCCAGGCTCGCGAGGCTCACCTGATTGGGCGTCACCGGCGTGCGCACCAGGAGCCGGCTGATCCAGCGCGAGCAGCGCCGGTGCAGGTACCGATCCACGCCGGAGTCGACCGCGATGGCCAGCGTGGCCTCGAGGGCCGCGGCCGCGCGGGGCAGATCCGACGCGTCCCGCACCGCGAGGTAGGGACCGGCGGCCTCCCGGGCCTCGGCGCCCGCGTAGGCCAGCCGCTGGGCGAGCGGCGCGCCCACGGGCCGTCCCGCCGCGAGGTCCGCCCAGAGGGCG
>DATFGS010000439.1:0-1525 GCA_035249225.1 Candidatus Methylomirabilota bacterium
CGCGTGAAGAGCAGCGTCTCCCGCCAGGTGAGCGGGCCGAACATCGGATGCTCGATCCGCTGATCGGGCGCGGCCGCGGGAGGGGCGGCCAGGACCCTGGTGAACAGGGCTCCGCGCTGCTCCGCGAGCAGGCGACACCACGCCTCGGCCGGGCGCGCGGGCGCATCCTCGATGATCTTGCGTCCGTCTGATCGCGGAAGCGGCGGCCCGCCATCCAGCACGCTCACTATGCTGCCCCCGAAGTAGAGATCGGCCGCAAGCACGTGGGCCATCACCTCGTTGCCGCTCCATTCCTCGGGCGCGGGCCGCTCGCCGAAGCGGGCCGCGGGCACCGCGCCCGCCGCCGCGCGCAGATCGGCCATCGCCGCCTGCACCTTCTCGACGATCGCCGCGGGGCTCAGCTTGGCCCCCTGGGCGACCAGATACCCCCGGATCCGCGCCTGCTCCTCATTCATTGCGCCTCGGACTCTATCCCGCACGCCGCCGCCCCGCAAGCGAATGGGGTCAGATGCCGAGGGTGGAGAGGAAGGCGGCGATGACGGCCTGGACTTCGGCGCGGTGGGAGCGGTTGGGGAAGTGGGGGCCGCCCTGGACCACGTGGAGGCGGGCGCCCGGGATGGCGGCGGCGACGCGCTCGGACATCGCCGCGGTGGGGAAGCTGTCCTCCGAGCCCGCGATCACCTGGACCGGGCAGCGGATGCGCCGGCAGTCCTCGAGCCACTCGCGCCGGCTATAGGTCTCGTCGAGCAGCGCGAGCAGCGAGGCCACCGAGTGCCGGCGCAGCGCGGCGGTCAGCCCCGCGTAGCGATCGGGCCGCGCCTTGAGCCGGGCCAGGGCGTCCTCGCCCATGCGCAGGCGCACGTTGGCGTCGAAGTACTCCTCGAAGCGACCCGCCTCCACGAGCGGCCGCTGCCGCGCCCACCAGGCCTTGTCCGCGTCGGTCGGCACGAAGGGCGGCCCGCTGATGGAGATCACCGCCCGCGCGCGCTCCGGCGTGTGCGCCGCGATCCATAGCGAGAGCGCCCCGCCCATGGACGCCCCGCCCCACACCGCCTCGCGGATGCCCAGGCCGTCGAGCCACGCCAGCAGGTCCTCGGCCTTGCGCGCGTAGGTGTAGTCCTCGACGCGCTCGAAGCGGGAGGAGAGGCCGTGGCCGCGGGTGTCCGGGAAGAGCGCGCGCACGCGCCCGAAGAAGGGCTCGAGATCCGCCACCATCACCGAGGAGTCCTCCACCGAGCCCCCGTGGATCCACACCACGACAGGGCCCGCGGCGAGGCCGGCCTCCCGCCAGTGCAGGCGGACGCCGGTGGGCAGGACCGCTTCAGGCAGGGCCGATCCTCTTCTCCAGGTAGCGCGCGTAGCGGGACATGGAGTAGGTGCAGACCCAGTAGACCACTGCGATGAAGAGATAGATCGGGAACGGGCGGATCTCGCGGTTGTTCACCACCTGGGCGGCCTTGGTCAGATCCATGAAGCCGATGATGGAGGCGAGCGAGGTGTCCTTGAAGAGCACGATGAACTGGGT
>DATFGS010000440.1:0-7866 GCA_035249225.1 Candidatus Methylomirabilota bacterium
AGCTTCCGGACGTCGTCGCGGTTGCGCTGGAAGCGCGTCCAGCACTCTTCCATGGTGCGCGCGTAGTCCTGGCCGAACGCGAGGTGCTCCTCGCACTTCAACCCCGCCTCCTCGGCCGCGACGATGAACGTCCCGATGGACGGAAACTCGCCGCCGGGGAAGATGTACTTGGAGAAGAAGTTCAAGGTCTTGCCGTTCCGCGAATCGAAGCGGTTGCAGAGCATGGTCTGGATCATCGCCACGCCCCCCGGCTTCAGGTACTGCTTCACCTTGCGAAAGTGCTCGACCCAGTAATGCGATCCCACGTGCTCGAAGAAGCCGGTCGACATGACCGCGTCGTACTGTCCGGGCATGTTCCGGTAGTCCTCGAGCAGGAGCGTGACCTGCCCCGCCGCGATCTCCTTCTCGTTCAGGTCCCGCGCGTACTCGTACTGCCGCCGCGAGACCGTGCAGCCGGTGATCCGGTAGCCCCGCGAGGCGGCCAGCTTGAGGAAGTAGCCCCAGCCGCACCCCAACTCCAGAACATGCTGAGGGGGCGGCCCGAGCCGGCTCAGGATGCGCTCGTACTTGTTGACCTGGGCCTCGTCGAGCGACATCTCCTTGCCGTCCCACCAGCCGCTCGAGTACGTCATCATGCGGTCGGTATAGGACTGGTAGAGCTCGGGGGGGTAGTCGTAGCTCGCCGCGATATTCTTCCGGCTCCCCGTGAAGGAGTTCACGCTGGTGAGCCGCGCGACCCGGGAGAGCAGCGCGTTCACGAAGTCGAAGCGCGTCAGCCGGGCGAACTCGTCGCGGTTCCGCTGGCAGAACGTGAGAAAGCTCTTGAGGTCGGGCGTCTCCCAGAGATTCGCCATGTACGACTCGCCGAGGCCGATATCGCCGCGGCGGAGGATCGCGTCGATGGCCCGCCAGTCCTTCAGGATGAAGGTCGCCCGTTCGCCTTCCCGGTCGCCGGCGAAGCGGCGGGTCGTGCCCTCGGGCGTGACCACCGTCAGCTCCCCATATCGCGTCCGGGGAAGCAGGTCGAAGAGGAGATCGCGTCGGCTCACGGGCTGGCTCCCTGGGTTGAATCGCCGACGGGAGTATAGCAGGCCGTCCGGCCGACTCCCAGAGTGTTGACCCCTTCGGGCGCGCGAGCTACCCTCACGAGCGCGCTCGCCCTCCCGTGAAAGGGGCGCGCCGGGAGACTCTACCTTGCACTGTCCGCGCTGCCGGCACGAGATCTCCGACTCGGCGCGCTTCTGCATCCAGTGCGGCGCGCGCATCGCGGCCTCCTGCCGCGCGTGCGGCGCCGAGCTCGGCGAGGGCGTCCGATTCTGCGGCCAGTGCGGGCGGCCGGTGGACGCGCCGCTCACCGGCCGGACGCGCTTCGCCTCGCCCGAGACATACACCCCCCGGCACCTCGCCGAGAAGATCCTCACCTCCAAGAGCGCCATCGAGGGCGAGCGCAAGCAGGTGACCGTCCTCTTCGCCGATCTCAAGGGCTCGATGGAGCTCCTGGTGGACCGCGATCCCGAGGAGGCGCGCAAGGTCCTCGACCCCGTGCTCGAGCACATGATGGAGGCCGTGCACCACTACGAGGGGACGGTCAACCAGGTGATGGGCGACGGCATCATGGCCCTCTTCGGAGCGCCGCTCGCCCACGAGGACCACGCGGTGCGCGCCTGCTATGCGGCGCTCCGCATGCAGGAGGCGGTCAGGCGCCACGCCGAGGCGGTGCGCCGGGCCGAGGGGGTCCCGATCCAGATCCGCGTGGGCCTCAACTCCGGCGAGGTCGTGGTCCGCTCGATCGGCAGCGACCTGCGCATGGACTACACCGCGGTAGGCCAGACCACGCACCTGGCCGCGCGGATGGAGCAGCTGGCCACGCCCGGCACCGTGCTGACCACCGCGGAGACCTTTCGCCTGGCCGAGGGTTATGTCGAGGCCCGGGGGCTGGGCGCCATGCCGGTCAAGGGTCTCGAGGCTCCGTTCGAGGTCTTCGAGATCACCGGCGCCGGCCACGCCCGCTCACGGCTACAGGCGGGGGCGCGCCGCGGGCTCTCGCGCTTCGTCGGGCGCGCCCTCGAGCTCGATCAGCTCCACCGGGCGCTCGATCAGGCGGAGGCGGGCCGGGGCCAGGTCGTGGCGGTGGTGGGCGAGCCCGGCGTCGGCAAGTCGCGGCTCTTCCACGAGATCACGCAGGCGGTGCCCCGGCCGCGATGGCTCGCGCTCGAGGGCCGGGCCGTCTCCTACGGCAAGGCCACGCCCTACCTGCCGATCACGGACCTGCTCAGGGGCTACTTCAAGGTCGAGGCCCGCGACGGCGCCCCCGAGATCCGCGGCAAGGTCCAGGCCGGCCTGCGCGCGCTCGACCCGGCGCTCGAGCCCAGCGTGCCCGCCTTCCTCGCGCTGCTCGACGTCCCCACCGAGGACGCGCGGTGGCAGGCGCTCGATCCCTCGCAGCGCCGCCAGCGCACGCTCGAGGCCGTGAAGGTGCTCTTGCTGCGCGAGAGCCAGCGGCAGCCCCTGCTCGTGGTCTTCGAGGATCTCCAGTGGGTGGACAGCGAAACCCAGGCGCTGCTCGACGGCCTCGTGGAGAGCCTGCCGCGCGCGCGGATGGTCCTGCTGGCCAACTACCGGCCGGAGTACCAGGACGGCTGGTCAGGCAAGACGTACTACACGCGCCTGCGCCTGAACCCGCTCGCGCACGAGGGCGCGGAGGAGCTGCTGCAGGCGCTGCTCGGGGCCGAGCCGGGCCTCGCGCCCCTCAAGCAGCTCCTGATCGCTCGCACCGACGGGAACCCCTTCTTCCTCGAGGAGAGCGTGCGGGCGCTGGTGGAGACCGGCGCGCTCGAGGGCGAGCGGGGGCACTATCGCGCGACCGGACCGCTGGCCGCCCACCAGGTGCCGGCGACCGTCCACTCCATCCTCGCCGCGCGCATCGACCGGCTGCCCGCCCGCGAGAAGCGCCTGCTCCAGTCGGCCTCGGTCATCGGCAAGGACGTCCCCTTCGCGCTCCTCCAGGCGCTCGAGGACGAGCCCGAGGAGGAGCTCCGCGAGGCGCTGGCCCACCTGCAGGGCGCCGAGTTCCTGTACGAGACGAGCCTCTTCCCGGACCTCGAGTACACGTTCAAGCACGCGCTCACGCACGAGGTCACCTACGGCGCGCTGCTGCGCCGGAGCCGCCAGGCGCTGCACGCGCGGCTGGTCTCGGTCATCGAGCGGCTGCCGACCGGCCGGCTGGCCGAGCAGGTGGACCGCCTCGCGCACCACGCGCTGCAGGGCGGCCTGTGGGACAAGGCGGTGCTCCTCTATCGCAGGGCCGGCGCCAAGGCCGCGGCCCACAGCGCCTACCGCGAAGCCGTCACCTGCTCCGAGCAGGCGCTCCACGCGCTCACGCACCTGCCGCCGGGCAAGGAGCGCGACGAGCAGGAGGTGGACCTGCGTCTGGATCTGCACAATGCCCTGACCCCGCACGGCGAGGTGGGCCGCATGCTCGAGACGCTCCACGAGGCGGAGCGCGTGGCCGCCGGGCTCGGCGACCAGCGGCGACTCGGCCAGATCGCCGCGTACATGACCCAGGGCTACTGGTGGAGCGGCCAGCCCGACCGGGCCGTCGAGTCCGGCCAGCGGGCGCTGGCCATCGCGGGGACGCTGGGCGATCGCAGCCTCGCGGCCATCGCGACCCTGCGCCTCGGCCAGGCCTACCTGAGCCTCGGCGAGTACCGCCGGGCCATCGAGGCCTTCTCGCGCAACGTCGCCAGCCCCGAGAGCACGCCCACCGGCGGGGCCGCGCTCCGCTCGGCGGCCGCCCACGCCTTCATGGCGTGGTCCCTCGCGTACCTCGGGGACTTCGCGGACGCGGCGAGCCATGCGCAGGAGGCCGAGCGGCTCGCCGAGTCGGCGCAGCACGACCTCTCCCTCGCTCTGGCGTACGCGGGCGCGGGCCGTCCCCACCTGGTGCAGGGCAATTTCCCGCTCGCGGTCTCGTGGCTCGGCCGGAGCGTGGCGATCTGCCGGCGCGCCAACTTCGAGCCGCTGTTCCTGCTCGTCGCCAGCGATCTCGGCCAGGCCTACGCGCTGTCCGGCCGCGCCGAGGAGGGCGTGGCGCTCCTCGCGGAGGCCACCGCCCAGTCGGCCGCGCTGAATCTCCGCCCCACGCACGCCTGGAACCTGACCATGCTCGCCGAGGCCTGCGCCCTCGCCGGGCGGCCCGTGGAGGCGCTCGCCCACGTGGAGCGCGGGCTCGCCATGGCGCGCGCCCACCGTCAGCGCTGGCTCGTGGCCGAAGCGCTGCGCATCCTGGGCCAGCTCCGATCGGCCGAAGGCGCGGGCGACGCGGCGCGGGCGGCCCTCGAGGAGGCCGCGGGCATCGCCCAGGACATCGGGCTGCGGCCTCTCCTGGGCCGCTGCCATCTGTCCCTCGGGGAGGCGCTTCAGCGCGCGGGTGACCTCGAGGCCGGGCGCGGGCACCTCGAGCAGGCGGCCGCGCTCTTCCGGGAGATGGACATGCGCTTCTGGCTCGGCCGCGCGGAATCCGCGCTCGCGAGCGCGCCTTCGCACTGACCCGGGACGAGACCGCGGCCTAGCGGTCCAGCCAGACGTTCTGCATGCGGCCGAAGCTGTAGAGCGAGTGGTGCGGCACCAGGCCCTTCACGTGGGGCCAGTGGGCGAAGTGATCGATGCCCCAGGCCACCGTCGGGCGGGCGCCCGCCTCGATGAGCCTGCGCTGGATCTCGTGGACCAGGGCGACGCGCTTCTTGGGATCGAGCTCCTGCGACTGCTGGTCGATCAGACGCGACACGCCCTCGTCGCAGTAGCTCGTGTAGTTCCGCAGCGACGTGCACGTGTAGTTCTCGAACAGGATCGCGTCGGGGTCGTCCACCCCGAAGCCCGAGATGTTGATGCCGAGCTGGAACTCCTTCCGGGTGGTGATCCCGTACCACTGCACGCTGTCGAGCTGCTTGACCGTGATCTCGACGCCGACCTGCTTGAGCTCGCTCACCACGTAGGAGGCCAGGTCCACGTAGGTGGCGATGCCCCGCGTCTGCGCCTCGAAGCGCAGAGGGGTCGCGGGACCGAACCCGGCCTCGGCCAGCAGCTTCCGGGCCGCCGCCTTCCGTCCCTCCGGGCGGCCGAGGATGCCCACGAGCTCGCCCTCGCTCAGACCCCACGAGCCGAACGGGCGGGGCACCAGCGGCGAGCCGGACACCGCGGCGCCCTGGAGCACGCCCTTGATGTACCCGTCCCGGTCGATGGCGAGGTCCACCGCGCGGCGCACCCGCGCGTCGTTGAACGGCGGGCGCGCGTGGTTGACGAGCAGGTTCGGCGAGGTGAGCGAGCCCACCCGGGTGATCACCATGCCCGGCACCGCGGCCTTGAGCTGGTCGGCGATGTTCTTGGTGATCTCGCCGGGCGCCGAGGTGTCGAGCCGGCCGGCCTGGAGCGCGGCGGTCCGGGTGCCGCGCTCGCTGATGATGACGTACTTGAGGCCGTCCAGGTACGGCCGGCCCTTCACGAAGTAGTCCGGGTTCTTCACGTACTCGACGAACTCGCCGCGCCGCCATTCCTTGAGCTTGAACGGCCCGGTGCCCACGCAGCGCGCGCGCTGCTCGGCCACCGGCACGTGGGCCGGGTAGACCGGCGACTGGCCCGACGCGAGCATCATCAGGATCGAGGGCTGCGGCCGCTTGAGCCGGAAGACCACCGTGTAGGGGTCGGCCGCCTCGATCGCCTCGATGTTGGCGTACCAGTCCTTCCGCGGGTTGAGCCGCAGCTTCCCCTGCGCCTCGGGCGCCTCGCGTACCAGGTCGAAGGTGAACTTCACGTCCCGGGAGGTGAAGGGCTGGCCGTCGTGCCACTTCACGTCCTTTCGCAGGAAGAAGACCAAATTTCTATAGCCGTCCTGCCAGGACCACTTCTCGGCCAGCTCGCCGACGATGCTGTCGGGCGTCTCGGTGGGCTTGGCGGGATCGAAGTAGACCAGGTTGTTGAAGCAGGGCGAGGCGGGCCACACCGTCGCGATCGTGGACGTCTCGAGGATGGACAGGCCCTGGGGCAGCTCCTCCCGCTGCATGACGGTCAGCACGCCGCCGGGCTTCGGGGCCTGCGCGAGCGCCGCGCCCGGCGCGCCGAGCAGGGCCACCATCAGGAGGAGCGCCGTCCTCATCGATCGCCTCCGGCTCATTCGGGTCTCCTCTGGCCGCCGTCCTCGGCGCGCAGCCGCACGTCCCGGCGCACCACCGGGAGCTCGATCCGGGCTTCGGTCAGCACAGTGTAGACCGAATCGGCGAGCTGGCTCTGGATCGCCTCCGCGTCGCCGAAGCGGTCGGTCCAGGCCCGGAGCTCGAAGTCCAGCGAGTTCTCCCCGAAGCCCAGGAACACCGCGCCCGGCGGCGGCTCGTCGATCACCTGCGGATGCCGCATCGCGACCCCGGTCAGCAGCTCGGTGACCCGCTGCGGCGCGGCGCCGTAGGCCACCTTGACCGGCAGCACGATCCGCCGCCGCAGATCGGAGTACGTCCAGTTGGTGAGGGCCTGGGTGACGAGCTGGGAGTTCGGCACGAACACCTCCGCGCCGTCGGCGGTGCGCACGAGCGTCGCGCGCGCCCCGATGTGACGCACCTCGCCCGACACCCCGGTGAGCGCCACCACGTCGCCCACGTGAACCGGGCGCTCGAAGAGCAGGATGAGGCCGGACGCGAAGTTGTTCACCAGGCTCTGGAGCCCCAGGCCCACCCCGACCCCGAACGCGCTGGCGAGGATCGTCAGCTTGGTGAGGTCGATGCCGAGCGCGGCCAGCGCGAGCGTGAAGCCGCCGAAGATCAGCGCGTACTGGATCACGAGCGACAGGGCGAGCGGCAGCCCCCGCGCCATGCGCACCCGGGGGAAGACGTCCTCGGCCAGCAGCAGCCGCACCGCCGCGGCCAGCAGGAAGGACAGCCAGATCGTGAGCGCGAACACCAGCACGTCGCCGAGCGAGATCTGGATGGCCCCCCAGCCCCACGGCGTGGTCAGCGCGGCCCGCACGCCGGAGACGACGCGCGGCAGGAGCGTCAGCGCGTACAGGGTGGCCGCGATCCACCCCAGGACGCCCACCCAGCGCAGCAGCCGCTGGAGCCGGCGCTCGAGCACCGCCCGGGCCTGCACCACCGACGCGAGCAGGCCGAGGGGCCGCCCGCGGAGCATCAGCCCGACCAGTCCCTTCGCCACCTGCACCGCGGCCAGGATCGCGAGACCGAAGTACGCGCTGCCGAGGGCACCCGCCCCGATCAGGCGGGCCAGCTCCACGTAGCCGAGCCCGCCGAGGATGAACGCGCCCGCGTACGCGATCAGGAGGAGGAGGCCCACGAACCGCAACGCGGCGGCCTCCATCGCGTCCGCGTCCGGAAGCGTGAACATCTGGCGGCTGCGGGCGATCCGGACCCAGAGGGTGGCCGCGCTCGCCACCAGCATCTCGCCCAGGAAGACCATGTGCTCGAACAGCGGACCGCTCACGATGACCGAGCGGATCGCATCGACGAGGAAGAGCGCCCCGAACACGTAGAGCGCCGCCGCGACGGAGCGGTCGAGCGACGGCCGGATGAGCCGGCAGACCGGCACGATCGCCGCCAGGGCGACGACCCGCAGCAGGACCGGCGACGCGGCGGTGTAGATCCACGGCGCGACCACGCAGGCGATCACCAGCGCCGAGCTGATCGGCCGCTTGAAGACCCCGACCACCGAGCCGATGCTCGGATCGTCCCTGCTCCAGCGCCGGGCGGCCCGCCGGCCGCGCCAGAGCAGCGTCACCAGGATCACGAACAGCAGCACGTGCAGCGGGATCCGGGGGCCGTGCTGCTGCACGATCTCGGTCCCCACCGCCTGCCACGCGGCCCGCACGTC
>DATFGS010000441.1:0-2700 GCA_035249225.1 Candidatus Methylomirabilota bacterium
TCGTCGCGGCCATCGCCGCCGGCCGCTCGCTCGACGGCCTCCGCGGACGCTTCGCCTTCCTCCCCACGCCGGGCTGGGTGTTCCCGCGCGCCCCGGACGCGCTGGCCGTCCGCCGTCTCATCGGCGAGCAGAGCAATACCTCCGTGGTGGTGGGCGATCTCGTCCTCAAGTCGCTGCGGCGGCCCCAGCCCGGTCTCAACCCGGATCTCGAGATCACCCGCTTCCTCACCACCCGGACCGCCTTCCGCCACGTCCCGCGGCTCGCGGGCTGGGTGGAGTACGCGCGCGCCGGGCAACCCGCGACGCTCGCGGTCCTGCAGGAGTTCGTGCCGAACACCGGAGACGGGTGGACGCACGTCCTCTCGACCCTCGGGGGCCGCGGCGCGGAGATCGAGCGCCGGCCCGACCCGCTCCTCGAGGACGTCCGCGAGCTGGGCGCGATCACCGGAGGCCTGCACGTCGCCCTGGCCTCCGACGACCGCGACGCCGACTTCCGGCCCGAGCCCGTCGACCGCGACGACACCGCGCGGTGGGCCGCCGAGATCACGAGCGAGCTGGGCGCCTCCGACGTGCGCGAGCGATCCGGAGACGCGCGGGCGGCGGACGCGGCGGCGCGCGCGCTCGCGGCGCTGGACGGCCTCGCGGGCGCGACCGCGAAGATCCGCGTTCACGGCGACTACCATCTCGGTCAGGTGCTCAAGACGCCGGACGGCTTCGTGATCATCGACTTCGAGGGCGAGCCGGCGCGCCCGCTCGCGGAGCGCCGGCAGAAGCAGCCCGCCCTGCGGGACCTCGCGGGCATGCTGCGGTCGCTCGACTACGCGGCGCACGCGGTCGCGCTCCGGCGCCCGGAGGACGAGCGGGCGGCGGCGCTCGTCGCCCTCACCGCCTGGGAGGCGCAGGCCCGCGACGCCTTCCTCGCCGGCTACCTGGGCGCGGTGGCGAAGAGCCCGGTGCCGCTCGTCCCCGCCACCGCCGGGGCGCTCGGCGCCGTCTGTGCCCCGTTCGAGCTGCAGAAGGCGCTCTACGAGCTCCGCTACGAGCTCGACAACCGGCCCGACTGGGTCGCGATCCCGCTCGCCGGGATCAGGCGAATTCTCGGGCTGAGCGCGGCGACCCGCTAGGTCGCCCGCGATCGGGGCTGCCGCGCGGCGAGCGCGGCCATGCACACCGCGAACACGGGCACCAGGCTCGTCACGAGAACGAGGGCGCCCAGCGCCGTCGTCGTCGCGCGCGTCAATCCGATCGTCGCGCGGGCCGCCATCGGTAGAAGCTTCACCGCCTGCAACGGGCGTGAGGTTCTCATGCCCCTCGAGTCGGGCAAGCGGCGTGCCACCTGGTGGTGAAGCGCCGCGGCTCGAACCGTTCTACTCGGTAATCCTGACCGACCGCCGGGGCGAGGCCCCGCCGCTCGCGTCGCGTCACCACCCTTCCGCGATGCGGAATCGCGTACTTCGGCCGGCCGCGTGCCGATGGCACGTGCCGTGCGTACTAGGCGCGCACGAACGAGATCGAGAATTCCTACTCGCGGTAAACGGGAGGACGACGCACATGCTGTGGACGATCTTCGTGATCCTGCTGGTGCTCTGGGCGGTGGGCATGGTCAGTTCTTACACGCTCGGCGGCTTCATCCATCTCCTGCTCCTCATCGCGATCGCGGTCGTCCTGATCCGGGTCATCCAGGGTCGACGGCCGATCTAGGAGAGCGGAGCCCGTCATGACCTACAAGGTCCAGGAGCACCTCAAGCCGAAGGCGCTGACCGGCATCTCCGACGAGCAGATCGGCCAGCATTGGACGCTCTACGAGGGCTACGTCAAGAACGCCAACGGGCTCCTCGACGGCGCGGCCAAGGCGGAGCCGGGCTCACCGGCGTGGGCAGAGCTCAAGCGTCGTTTGGGCTTCGAGGTCGACGGCATGGTGCTCCACGAGTACTACTTCGCCAACCTCGCCTCCGGCTCGAAGCTCTCGCCGGGCAGCGACCTCGCGGTGGACCTGGGCGCGGCCTGGGGCTCGGTGGGGGCGTGGCGCGAGGACTTCGCCAAGACCGGCGGCATGCGCGGCGTCGGCTGGGCGATCCTCTACCGGGACCCCGCCACCGGCGGGCTCTTCAACTGGTGGGTGTCGAGCCACGAGCAGGGCCACCCGGCCGGATTCAGCCCGGTGCTCGTGCTCGACGTCTTCGAGCACGCCTTCATGGTGGACCACGGGGCCGGGGGCCGGGACGCCTACATCGCGGCCTTCCTGGAGAACGTCAACTGGGAGATCGTCGAGCAACGACACAAGGACAGTAAAGCCGGGCGCTTCACCGCCCGCTTTTGAGAGAGGACCTTCACATGAAGAGCGGTGTGCTCATCGTCGCCATCGTCCTGATCGCCATCGGCGTGGTGTCCCTGGCCTACCAGGGGATCACCTACACCACACGCGAGAAGATCATCGACCTCGGGCCCATCAAGGCCACCGCCGACAAGGAGAAGACCATCCCGCTTCCGCCCATCCTGGGCGGGCTGGCGCTGGCCGGCGGCGTCGTGCTGCTCGTGGTGGGAGCGCGCCGCTAGCGGAGCCGCCATTCGGATCTAGGAGCATCTAACGGGCGCCGGGCAGCTTCCGGCGCCGAGCGCGGGCGCGGTGCCGGGGGGGGCGCGCCCGTGCTGTTTTTCCTCCGGCTGGCCCCTCGCGGTATCATGCGATACGGTCATGAA
>DATFGS010000442.1:0-20273 GCA_035249225.1 Candidatus Methylomirabilota bacterium
GGCGTGGTGGTCGTGGCCGTGCTGGTCATCCTGCTCCTCGCCCTCGCCGCGTGGCGGTCCTGGACGCTGTTCTGGGTGCTGCTGGGCGTGGTGGTCGTCTGCGGCGTCGCGGGCGCCGCCGTCTGGTGGTGGACGCGGAAGCGCTCGTCCCCCGGCCCGGCCGAGTCGTCCGCCGAGGCGGCCTCGCGTCACGGCGACATGGGTCCGGTCCCCGGCGAAGCGGCCGGGGATACCATCAGGGAGCTGCGGGCCAAGTGGAACCAGGCCCTGGCCAGGCTGCGAGGCTCCAAGCTCGAGCGTCAAGGCGACGGAGCGGTCACCGCGCTGCCCTGGATCGTCGCGCTCGGGGAGCGGGGCTCGGGCAAGAGCGAGCTCATCAGAGCGGGGAATCCCCCGGCGTCGGTCTCGACCGTCAGGCAGGCGGTGTCCGGGACCCGAACGTGCGACTGGTGGTTCTTCGACGGCGTCGTCCTCCTGGATACTCCGGGCCGATACACCTTTCCGGTCGACGCGCGGGCCGACGGGCGCGAATGGGAGGAATTCCTCGCGCTGCTCCGGAATGCGCGACAGGCGGATCCGCTCAACGGGGTGATCGTCACGGTGGCGGCCGACTCCCTCGCCGCGCGGTCGGCGTCGAGCCTCAAGGACGAGGCCACCCAGATCCGCCGGCGGATCGACAGCTTGACCCGGCGGGTCGGCCTGAGGCCCCCGATCTACCTGGTCGTGACCAAGATCGACCTCCTGGCGGGCTTCCGCGAGTTCTTCGCCGACGTGCCGGAAGCGCATCGCGGCCAGGCGATGGGCTGGGTGAGCGAGGACGACCTTGAGGAGGCGTCACCGTCGCTGCTCGCCCGCGCGGTCGAGACAGTCGCCCGGCAGCTCGACCGGCTGCGACTGTCCGTCCTGGACCGGCGGGATGCCGACGCCCAGGTCGGGCGCCGGTTCCTGTTCCCCGAGGAGCTCCGGGCCCTCGCGGGGCCCCTGCGGGTCTTCGGCGATGCCCTGCTCCGGGCCAATCAGTACGACGAGACGCCCTGGTTCCGGGGCCTCTTCTTCGCGGCGGCGACGGGAGACGGCGCCCCCGCGTCCTATCTGGCCAGGACCCTCGGCCTGGAGGGCGGGCCCCCGTCGGCCGCGCCGCGCTCGTCCGGCGCGCTCTTCGTGCGGGACCTCTTCGGCGCCATCTTGCCCAAGGATCGCGAGCTCGTGCGGCGGACCGCCGCGGCCCGCCGTCGGCAGCACCGCGGTCGCCGGGAGGCGGTGTACGCGGTCGGCGCAGGCGCGGTCGTCCTGTCGCTCCTGCTGACCGTCTCGTTCGTCCGGAACTCACGCGCGCTGACCCGGCTCGACGTGACCCCCTGTCTCGGGTCGGCGGGCTCCGCGGTGGCCACCACGCTCGCCGGTCGCCTCGAGCGACTCGACCGGTGTCGGGGCACGCTGGCGACGCTCGAGCCTGACGGCATCTGGAACCGGTTCACGACCGACTTCTGGCTCCGCCAGTCCGAGCGCCTCGCCGGACCGATCGCCCGCCGGTACGTGGAGGTGTTCCGGGCCGAGGTCGACGGACCGATCGACAGCGCGCTGGATCGCGCGCTCGTGCCGGGACCGAAGGCGCCCGTGGTCGTCGGCGCGGTGCTCCAGCGCATCGCGGTGGTCGGCCGCTGCCGGTCCGAGGGTCGCTGCCCGGTGGACGACGCGGGCGCCTGGCCGAGCTATCGCACGCTCGTCGGCACGCTGGAGCCCCGCGCCCAGGACAACGAGGACACGGTGAAGGCGCTCCGGCGCACTCACGCGGCGTACCTGGATCTGCACGCCGACCCGGCCGCGCTCGACGAGATGCGCGCTCGCGACGTGGCGCGAGTCAGCCGATGGCTGAGCGCCGGGGGCCTGCGGACCGAGTGGATCCTGGCCTCCGCGAGCAGCCAGTTCGCGCCGGTCCGGTCCCGGGATTTCTGGGGATGGGACGGCCCGCTCCAGGTCGACGCGCCCTTCACCGGCCGGGCCTGGGGCGAGGCGATCCAGCCGCTCACCGAGGGCCTTCGCGCCCTCGCGCCGAACGCGGGCGACGTGCGCGACGCGGTCGCGCGCTTCGAGAGCAACTATCGAGCCGAGGCCCTGCGGCAGTGGGGGCAGTTCCTGGCGAGCTTCTCGCAAGAGGAGCGCGTGCTGGGCGGCCGACGCGGGTCGCGTGACCTCGCGGTACGGTCCCTGGAGGCCGAGTCGCCCTATCGCCGCGTGCTCGATCAAGCCGCCGCCGATGTCGGCGCGATCACCGGCCCGTCGCGGGGGGAGGCCGACCTGCCCGCGTGGGCCAGCACGCTCCTGCGCTACGCCGCGCTGCGGCGGATGCTCGCGAGCCCGCCGCCCGCCGCCGGCCAGAAGCCCGCCGATGCGAAGGCGCAGTACACCGACGCCGAGCGCCAGGCGATGGGCTACGTGAAGGCCTACGGGGAGGCCCTGGATCAGCTCAAGGGAGAGCTGGGGGGCCCCGAGAAGGCCTACGCGTCGGTGACGAAGGTCTTCGAGGAGGGCGAGTCGAGCGAGCGGAGCACGCACCCGGTCCATCGGGCGCTCTGGAATCTGCGCGCCCTCCGCACCATGATCGGGGCGCGCCAGGGAGACGACCGCGTCGTGTGGGACCTGCTCTCGCGCCCGGTCGGGCTGGTCTGGCGGACGATGCTCGCCGAGTCGGCCCAGCAGGTGCAGGGGGTGTGGGAGGCCATGATCCCGGGCCTCACCGGCCTGACGCCGGGGCTCCAGGCGGCCAAGATCATCGAGTTCGCCAACGGACCCGCCGGGCCGCTGCTCGAGCGGTCGAGAGATCGCTACACGGTGCGCCGCTTCCTCGGGGAGGCGGCGCCCCTGTCACCCACGTTCATCGATTTCATCTCGCGCATTCGCTGGATGCCGGTGGAGCGCCTCGACAAGATCGAGCCGCCGCGACTCATCGTCACGTCATCATGAAAGGCGCCGGGCGAACGAGGCCATGAAGCCATTGGGCAAGGTCGTATGGGGCGAAGGGATGTTCCTCACCCCCCATCTCTTCCAGCAGGCGGATCGGTATCACGAGCAGATCCTCGATTTTCGCGTGCGGGCCGTCGTGCCCTTCGGCTGGGGCTTCACCGAGCTGGAGCTCGACGACGAGGCGGTGACCAACGGCGACGTCGCGATCCGGCGCTGCGCGGGCGTGCTGCCGGACGGGCTCGTCTTCCAGGTCCCGCAGCCCGACCGCGGGCCGAGCAGCCGCTCGATCAAGTCGCACTTCTCCACCTCGACGGACCGCGTCGCGGTGTACCTGGCGGTGCCGGTCGTCCGCGAGGGCACGAACGTGCGCCTCGACGGGGCGGGGGGCGGCCCGCCGACGCGGTACGAGACCGAGATGATCCGGGTCACCGACGAGACCGCCGAGGACAACGAAGGGGAGATCCCGTTCGCGCGGAAGAACTTCCGGCTGCTGTTCTCCGGCGAGGCGCTCGACGATACTGTCTCCATGAAGCTGGCGGAGGTCGTGCGGACGGAGGCGGGCGCGTTCCGGCTGTCCGAGTCGTTCGTGCCGGCCTCGCTGACCGTCGGATCGTCGCCCCGGCTCCTCGCGATGCTGCGCGAGGTGCTCGAGCTGCTCAGCGCCCGGAGCACCTCGCTCGGCTCGCAGCGCCGCCACCTCGCCGACTTCGCGCAGTCCGACATCGCCACGTTCTGGCTGCTGCACACCGTCAATACCTGGATCCCCTTCCTCTCCCACCTCGCCGCGTCTCCCGAGCACCATCCGGAGCGCGTCTACGTCGCGTTCGCGCAGCTGGTGGGCCAGCTCTCGAGCTTCGCGCTCGACAGCGATCCCCGGGACGTGCCGGTCTACGACCACGATCGCCCCGGCGACGTGTTCAGCGAGCTGGTCCGGCGGATCCGGACCCTCCTCGACACTGTCATCCCGATCCGGTACGTGATCATCCCGCTGGTGCGGACGCGCGACCTCCTGCACGTGGGGCGGGTCGAGGACGAGCGGCTGCTCCAGACCGCCCAGTTCTACCTGGGGGCGGACGCCAAGATGCCGGCCGGCCGGCTCGTGGAGGAGCTGCCGGCCAAGTCCAAGATCAGCTCGCCGGACCACGTCGGCGACCTGATCGGGCGCGCGGTCCCGGGGGTGGAGCTGCTCCACGAGCCGGTGCCCCCCGCGGCCATCCCGGTGCGGGCGGGCTTCAAGTATTTCCAGCTGAGCCGGCACGGCCGGGCCTGGGACGCCATCAATCGGGCCAAGGCGCTGGCTCTTTACCTGCCCGATGACTTCCCGGAATTGAAGCTTGAATTGGTCGCAATAAAGTCGTAGGTTGGGCTACCTTGAACGTGGTATCTGGCGACTTGCTATAGGCGGATAGAATGTCCTCAGCCGAGACCGTCGATTTCGAGTCGCTACTCGCCCCGATCCCCGGGGACAAGCCCGGCGGCGAGTCCATCCGCTACGCCGGCCCCTACGACGCGATCGAGGACGCCCGGCGCGCCGATGACCAGCTGACCCAGGGCGACTGGCAGCGCGACACGAAGGTGTCGGACTGGCGCCGGGTCGTCGAGCTCGCGACCGACGCGCTGTCCAAGCGCAGCAAGGACGTCCAGGTCGCGGCGTGGATGGTGGAGGCGCTCGTCCGCCTGCACGGCTTCGCGGGGCTGCGCGACGGCTGCCGCCTGGTGCGGGAGCTGAGCGAGCGGTACTGGGACGTGCTCCATCCCGAGGTCGAAGGCGACGATCTGGAGTCGCGGGCCGGCCCGATCGAGTGGATGAATCAGCGTCTGCCCGAGGCGGTGCGGTTCGTGACGATCGCGGTGTCGAGCCGGGGGGACAAGTACGGCTGGTGGCACTGGCAGGAGTCGCGCACCGTCGAGAACCTCGGCCGGACGAATCCGGAGGCGCGGAGCGCCGCGCTGGCCGAGGGCAAGATCTCGGGCGAGGACTTCGACAAGGCGGTGGCGGGTCTCAACCGGGCGCACTATGAGAAGCTGTTCCTGGACGTCAGCGCGGGCGGCGAGCAGCTGCGGGCCCTGGCCGCGGAGATCGACACCCGCTTCGGTCGGAACGCGCCGAGCCTGGTCGCGCTGAAGCAGGCGGTCGACGATTGCCGCGGGCTCGTCGAGACGATCGTCAAGCGCAAGCGGGAGCTGGAGCCCGACGCGGTGCCGAGCGTGGAGTCGGCGGGGCCGGAGGAGTCGAGCGCCTCCCGGCACGGCGGGGCCGCCCTGGGCGATCGGGCGTCCGCGCTGCGGCAGCTCGCCGAGGTGGCGGCGTTCTTTCGCCGCACCGAGCCTCACAGTCCCGTGTCGTATCTCGTCCAGCGGGCGGTGCACTGGGGGAACATGCCGCTGGAGAGCTGGCTCCGTGATGTCATCAAGGACGAGGCTGTTCTGGCCAATCTGCGCGATACGCTGGGCCTGAAGGAAGCTGCCCCGGGCGGCGCGCCGGGAACGGACGTCGCCGCCCCCTAGGGGCTGAGTTCACCAAGGAGGAGTTGCCATGGCACGAGAGAGTACGCAGCACAAGCTGGACCGCGTGCGACCGCCGCGGGTGCAGATCACCTACGACGTCGAGACCGGCGACGCGATCGAGATGAAGGAGCTGCCCTTCGTCCTCGGCGTGCTCTCGGACCTGTCCGGCAAGCCGGAAGAGGCGCTGCCCCGCCTGCGGGACCGCAAGTTCGTCGAGATCGATCGCGACAACTTCGACGCGGTGATGCGGGGCATGAAGCCGCGCCTGGCGTACCGGGTCGACAACAAGCTGAGCGACGACAACACCCAGATGGCGGTCGAGCTGCGGTTCAACTCGCTCGAGGACTTCGAGCCCGAGCAGGTCGTCCGGCAGGTCGAGCCGCTCCGCAAGCTCCTGGAGACGCGCCAGCAGCTGCAGGCGCTGCTCGCCAAGATGGACGGCAACGACAAGCTGACCGACAAGCTCCAGGAGATCATCAGCAACACCGACATGCTCAAGAAGATCGGCACCGAGGTCGGTGGCGGCGGGGACGGGAAGGAGGACCGCGGAAATGGCTAACGAGGCGAAGGGCGCCAAGCCCCAGTCCGCGGAGGCGGCGAGCCAGGAGGTGAGCCTCCTGGACCAGGTGCTGGGCCAGACCCGGTCGCGCAACGACGAGCAGCGCGAGGAGTCCCGGCGGCAGATCTCGACCCTGGTCGAAGAGGTCATGCAGGGGCTGAAGATCTCCAAGGACCTCGAGACCACGATCAACGCCCGCATCGCGGACATCGATCAGCTGCTGACCAAGCAGCTCAACGAGATCATGCATCAGAAGGAGTTCCAGAAGCTGGAGGCGTCGTGGCGCGGGCTCCACTACGTGGTGCACGAGAGCGAGACGAGCCCCATGCTGAAGATCCGGGTGCTCAACGCCTCGAAGGAGGACCTGCGCCGGGACCTCGAGCGCGCGGTCGAGTTCGACCAGAGCGCGCTCTTCAAGAAGGTGTACGAGGAAGAATACGGCACGTTCGGCGGCGCCCCCTACGCGGCCCTGATCGGCGACTACGAGTTCTCCCGGACGAGCCCGGACGTCGGGCTGCTCGAGAAGATCTCCAACGTGGCCGCCGGCGCGCACGCGCCGTTCATGGCCGCGGCCGCCCCCGATCTCCTGAACCTGGAATCCTACACGGAGCTCACCGCGCCCCGGGATCTGTCCAAGATCTTCGAGAGCGTGGACTACGCCAAGTGGCGCTCGTTCCGGGAATCCGAGGACTCCCGCTACGTGGGGCTGTGCCTGCCTCACATCCTGATGCGCCTGCCCTACGGGCCCGACACGAATCCGGTCGAGGCCTTCCGCTTCAAGGAAGACGTGGACGGGCGCGACCACGGCAAGTACCTGTGGTCCAACGCGGCGTACGCGATGGCCACCCGGCTGACCAGCTCCTTCGCCCGGCACGGCTGGTGCGCGGCCATCCGCGGGGTGGAAGGGGGCGGCCTGGTCGAGAGCCTGCCCACGCATACGTTCCACACCGACGAGGGCGAGCTCGCGCTGAAGTGCCCGACCGAGATCGCGATCACCGACCGGCGGGAGAAGGAGCTGTCGGACCTCGGGTTCATCCCCCTGGTCCATTGCAAGGGCACGGACTACGCGGCTTTCTTCGGCGCCCAGTCCACCCAGAAGCCGAAGAAGTACGACACCGACGCGGCCAACGCCAACGCGCGCCTCTCGTCTCAGCTGCCGTACATGCTGGCCATGTCGAGATTCGCCCACTACCTGAAGGCGATCATGCGGGACAAGATCGGCAGCTTCATGTCCCGCTCCGATTGCGAGTACTTCCTGAACCGCTGGATCACGAACTACGTGACGCTGGACGACAATGCGTCCCCGACCTTCAAGGCCCAGAAGCCCCTGCGGGAGGCCCGGATCGAGGTCTCCGAGGTGGCCGGCAAGCCCGGGGTCTACAAGGCGGTCGCGTTCTTGAGGCCGCATTTCCAGCTCGACGAGCTGTCCGTTTCCCTGCGGCTGGTGGCCGAACTGCCCCAGTCGACTCGTAAGTAGCGCTCACAACTCACGCACGGAGGTGGAGGGGAATGGCCGCGGTCGACTACTTCCTCAAGATCAAGGGCATCGAAGGTGAAGCGCAGGACCAGAAGCACAAGAACGAGATCGAGATCGAGTCGTGGGCGTTCGGCGAGACCAACTCCGGCACCCACGCGGGCGGCACCGGCGGCGGCGCCGGCAAGGTGGCGATGCAGGACTTTCACTTCGTGATGAAGGTCAACAAGGCATCACCGAAGCTCTTCAAGGCCTGCGCCACCGGCGAGCACATCCCGGACGCGATCCTGACCTGTCGCAAGGCGGGCAAGGAGCAGCAGGAGTACCTCGTCTTCAAGTTCAAGGACCTGCTGATCTCGTCGTACCAGACCGGCGGGTCGTCCAGCGACGTGGTGGCGACCGATTCGATCTCGTTCAACTTCGCGGACATCAACATCGAGTACAAGCCGCAGAATGCCGACGGGTCGCTCGGGGGCTCGATTTCCGCCGGCTACAATTTGAAGTCGCAGAAAGCGGTCTAGTCTCTGGAACGGATCGGGACCGGCGCGCCCGCGGGGGCGCCGGTCCCGGTCATTTTCAGGGTCCCATTCAGGTCGAATGTCTCCGCGCCGCCAGGGCGAACCGAATATCGTGCCGTCCGTGCTGGATCGATTGCTGGGCGAGGACCGGCGAGCGGCGCGCCCCCAACTGTCCGCGGACTCCGAGCTGGACGCGCTCTGGGTGCGTCTGCTCGACGCGCTGGCCGGGCGGCTCAAGCCGGAGGCGATCGACGCCTGGGTGCGGCCCTGTCGCCTGGTCGCGGTGGAGGCGGATCAGTGGCGGGTCGCGGTCCCCGACCGCCTGCTGCGTGACCGGCTCGTCCAGCAGCACCTCGACGCGCTCCAGGACTCGGCGGCCGACGTCGCGGGGGGCCGGCCGCGGGTCGTCTTCGTCGTGAACAGCACGCTCGGGAGCTACGGCATCCGGGAGCTCAAGCGGGCGGTGGCCCGGGACCTGGAAGCCTTGCTGAACACGCGGCAGGAGGCGCTGGACGAGCTCCCGGAGACGCTCGAGGAGGTCCGGCGGTCGCTCGTGGTGTACGGTCTTCCGGACTTCACCGCGGCGAGCCTGCAGAGCCAGCGGGACCGGAACCGCATCCGCCGGGCCCTCGAGGACACGATCGCGGCCTTCGAGCCCCGCCTCGACCGGGTCAAGATCGCGCTGGACGAGACGGGGGGCAACGAGCGCACCATGCGCTTCCGCGTGGAGGGCTGGCTCCGCCTCGAGCCCACTCCCGAGCCGGTCGCGTTCGACACGGTGTTGCAGCTCACCACCCGCGAGTACACCGTGCAGGGCCAGGACTGATGGCCGACGAGCTCCTCACCTACTACGAGCGGGAGCTGTCCTTCCTTCGCCAGACCGGCGCGGAGTTCGCGGCCAGCTACCCGAAGATCGCGAGCCGCCTGCTCCTGGAGGCGGACAAGTGCGAGGACCCGCATGTCGAGCGCCTGATCCAGGCGTTCGCGTTCCTGGCCGCGCGGATCCGCCACAAGCTCGACGACGACTTCCCCGAGATCACCGACGCGCTCCTCAGCGTGCTGTACCCGCACTACCTGGCCCCGGTCCCGTCCATGTCCATCGTGCAGTTCGTGCTGGACGCGGAGCGGGGGAAGATCACCGAGGCCTTCCGGATCCCCCGCGGCGCGCGGCTGTTCTCCCCGCCGGTGGGCGGCGCCCCGTGTCGATTCCGCACCGCCTATCCGGTGGTCCTGTGGCCGCTGGGCGTCGCGTCGGCCCGCCTGACCCCCGCCGACGGCCTCGGCGCGTCCGCGCGGGCGGTCTCGGTGATCCGTCTCGGGCTGCGCGCGCAGGCGGGAACGTCGATCGCCGGCCTGCGTCCCGACACCCTGCGCTTCTTCCTGAACGGCGAGGGGCAGCAGACGTGGCCGCTCTACGAGCTGCTCTGCAACAACGTCCGCGAGGTGCAGCTCCGCCCGGGGGCCGGGGCGTCCGCCCGCCCGATCCGGCTCGGCGCGGACTGCATCCGCCCGGTGGGGTTCGCGGCCGACGAGGGGCTCCTGCCGTACGGCCCCCGATCCTTCCTCGGATACCGGATCCTCCACGAGTACTTCGCGTTCCCGGAGAAGTTCCTCTTCGTCGACGTGAGCGGGCTCGACGCCGCCGCCAAGGCGGGCTTCGGCGAGGAGCTCGAGATCCTGATCTTCCTCGACCACATGCCGCAGATCGGTGACGTGATCGCGCCCGGCACGTTCCGTCTCGGCTGCGCGCCGGTGGTCAACACCTTCGAGCAGATCGCCGAGCCGATCCGGCTGAGCCAGACCGACTCGGAGTACCGGGTCGTGATCGACGGGCGGCGGCCGGACGCGACTGAGGTGTACTCGGTGGATTCGGTGGTCAGCGTGTCCCCCGACGAGCCGGAGCCGCTCGTCTACCGGCCGTTCTATTCGTTCAAGCACGAGATCGATCAGGACCGGCAGCGCGCGTTCTGGTACACGACGCGCCAGCCGTCCGACCGGAAGGGCGACACGGGCACCGAGGTGTACCTGTCGCTCGTGGACCTGGACTTCAAGCCCACGAAGCCCCCCGCCGACACCCTCACCGTCCACGTGACGTGCACGAACCGGGACCTGCCCGCCCGATTGCCGTTCGGCGGAGAGCGCGGCGTGCTCGAGCTGGAGGGCGCCGCGCCGCTGTCGCGGATCCTGTGCCTGACCAAGCCGACCACGGTCGCCCGGCCCCGCATGGGCCGCGGGGCCCAGTGGCGCCTGATCTCGCACCTCTCCCTGAACTACCTGTCGATCTGCGACGGGGGCCGCGAGGCGCTCCAGGAGATCCTGCGGCTCTACGACTTCTCCGGGTCGCCGGTCGTGCGCCAGCAGATCGCGGGGATCCTCGACGTGAAGAGCCGCCGGGTGGTGGGTCGCCCCGCCTCGATGCCGTGGAACGGATTCTGCCGGGGCCTCGAGGTGACCGTCGAGCTCGACGAGGAGCAGTACGTCGGCACCGGCGTCTACCTGTTCGCGTCGGTGCTGGAGCGGTTCTTCGGGCTCTATTCCTCCCTCAACTCGTTCACCCAGCTCGTCGCGCGGACCCGTCAGCGCAAGGAGCCCCTCAGGCGATGGCCCCCGAGAGCCGGCGAGCAGATCCTTCTGTAGAAGAGCTCCTCTTCGCCGAGGGATATCGGTTCGAGTTCTTCCAGGCGGTACGCCTGCTCGAGCGGGTGTTCGCGGACCGGGCGCCGGTGGGGCGCGACGCGCGCCCCCACGAGGAGGTCGCCCGGTTCCTCGTGCACAACTCCCTGAGCTTCCCCGCCAGCTCGATCCACGATCTCTCCCGCTCGGACGGCGAAGGGCCCGCCGCGATGACGGTGGCCTTCATGGGACTGACCGGCCCCTCGGGGGTGCTGCCCCGGCACTACACGGAGCTGGTGCTCGAGCAGGAGCGCATCCGCGAGCATGGCCTCGCGGGATTCTTCGACGTCTTCAACCACCGGATGATCTCGCTGTTCTATCGGGCGTGGCAGAAGTACCGCGTGCCGATCGCGCACGAGCAGGCGAGCCGGCCGGGCGCGGCGCGGGACCCGTTCACCGAGTCCCTCTACGCGCACTTCGGCATGGCGACGGGGAGCCTTCGCGGCCGGCTCGAGGTGGAGGATCGCACCTTCGCGTTCTACTCGGGCCTGCTCGCCCAGCATCCACGCTCCGCGAGCGCGCTCGAGGGCATGATCGCCGACTACTTCGCGGTGCCGACCCGGGTCCGCCAGTTCGTCGGCCAGTGGCTCCCGCTGGTGGAGGAGAACCGCTCCCGGCTCGGACGCGCCGGCCGGCCGGGCGAGGACGACCGCGGGGCCCACAACCGGCTCGGGCGCACCGCGGTGCTCGGCAAGTCCTTCTGGGACCAGCAGGCGGGGTTCCGGCTGCGTCTCGGGCCCATGCGCTTCGAGGAGTTCTCGGGATTCCTGCCGTCGGGATCCCGCTTCGGAGTGCTCAGCCAGATGGCCCGCTTCTTCGTGGGCCAGGAGCTCGATTTCGACGTGCAGCTCGTGCTGAAGGCCGACGAGGTCCCCGCGTGCCGGCTCGGTGACCGGGGGCCGCAGGCGCCCCGCCTCGGCTGGTCCACGTGGCTCCGGCGAAGCGCCGGGGCGCGGGACGCCGACGACACCGTGCTGGGTCGCCGCTGGACGTGGGGCGTGCCACCCGATCGCGCATCCCTGAGGAGAACCGCATGAACGTCACGCTGAAGGCCCTGGTCGCCAAGCTGAACGACACGTGCCGCGTCGCGCTGGAGGGGGCCGCCGGCCTCTGCCTGACGCGGACCCACTACGACGTGGACGTCGAGCACTTCCTGGTGAAGCTCTGCGAGGTCCCGAACGGGGACGCGGCGCGAATCATCAAGCACTACGGCGTCGATACCGCCCGGCTCGCGGCGGGCCTCACCCGCGCGCTCGACCGGCTGAAGACCGGCAATGCCCGGACGCCCTCGCTCGCCCCGAGGATCGCGCGGTGGATGAGCGAGGCGTGGACGCTGGCCTCCGTGGAGATGGGCGCCTCGTCGCTGCGCTCCGGTCACCTCCTCCTGACGCTCCTCTCCGAGCCCGACCTCGCGCGCCTGGCCACCGAGTCGAGCCCCGAGCTCGTCAAGATCTCGGTCGAGGACCTGAGCAAGCGCTTCGGGGAGCTGACCGCCGGATCGGTCGAGGACGCCTACCAGGCCCCGAGCGTGGTGGACGGGGCGCCGGCCTCGACGGCGGGCTCCGGCAAGACGCCCGCGCTCGACCAGTACACCGTGGACCTCACCGCCCGGGCCCGGCAGGGCGAGATCGACCCGGTGCTCGGGCGGGACGTGGAGGTCCGGCAGCTCATCGACATCCTGACCCGCCGGCGCCAGAACAACCCGATCCTCACCGGCGAGGCGGGAGTCGGGAAGACCGCGGTGGTGGAGGGCCTCGCGCTCCGGATCGCCGCGGGCGACGTGCCGCCGCCCCTCCGCCCGGTCGCGCTGCGCACGCTGGACCTCGCGCTCCTGCAGGCCGGGGCCGGGGTGCGCGGCGAGTTCGAGAACCGGCTCAAGTCCGTCATCGCCGAGGTCAAGGCCTCGCCCCAGCCGGTGATCCTGTTCATCGACGAGGCGCACACCATGATCGGCGCGGGTGGCCAGGCCGGGCAGGGCGATGCCGCCAACCTGCTCAAGCCGGCCCTTGCGCGCGGCGAGCTGCGCACCATCGCGGCCACCACGTGGTCCGAGTACAAGAAGTACTTCGAGAAGGACCCCGCGCTCGCCCGGAGGTTCCAGGTCGTGAAGGTGGACGAGCCGGGGGAAGCGAAGGCGGTCGCGATGATGCGCGGGCTCGTCTCCATGCTCGAGCAGCATCACAACGTGCGCATCCTCGACGAGGCGGTCGAGGAGGCGGTGCGGCTGTCGAACCGCTACATCTCGGGGCGCCAGCTTCCCGACAAGGCGGTGAGCGTGCTCGACACCGCGTGCGCGCGCGTCGCCCTCGGGCAGGTGGCGACGCCGCCCGCGGTGGAGGACAGCCAGCGGCTGATCGCCCAGATCGAGACCGAGATCGGCATTCTCGAGCGGGAGGCGGTCACCGGGGGCGAGAGCCGCGAGCGCCGGGACGAGCTGTCCGGGCAGCTCACCGCGACGAAGGCGCGGCTCTCGGAGCTGGAGGCGCGCTGGCAGCAGGAGCGGCGGCTGATCGAGGAGCTGCGCGGCATCCGGACCAAGCTCGAGACCCACGCGGCGGCGGCCAAGGCGGACCCGGCCGCGCCAGCCGTCGAGGGGCGACTCGCCGACGGGGATCTGGCCAAGCTGCAGGCCGACCTCTCGCGCCTCAACAAGGAGCTGGCCACGGTCCAGGGCGAGGAGCCCCTCATGCAGGTGTGCGTGGACGGCCAGACGGTGGCCGAGGTCGTCTCCGGCTGGACCGGCATCCCGGTCGGCAAGATGGTCAAGGACGAGATCCGGACCGTGCTCTCCATCCGGGACCTGATGGAGCGGCGGATCATCGGCCAGTCCCACGCGCTCGAGGCGGTGAGCCGGCGGATCCAGACCGCGCGGGCCAAGCTCGAGGATCCCCGGCGGCCCCAGGCGGTCTTCCTCCTGGTGGGGCCGAGCGGAGTGGGCAAGACCGAGACCGCGCACACCCTCGCCGACCTCCTGTACGGGGGCGACCGCAACATGGTCGTCATCAACATGTCCGAGTACCAGGAGGGCCACACCGTCTCGGGCCTCAAGGGCTCGCCGCCCGGCTACGTGGGGTACGGCGAGGGCGGCGTCCTCACCGAGGCGGTCCGGCGCCGGCCCTACAGCGTCGTGCTCCTCGACGAGATCGAGAAGGCGCACTCCGACGTGATCGAGCTCTTCTACCAGGTCTTCGACAAGGGCTCGCTGGAGGACGGGGAAGGGCGGGAGATCGACTTCAAGAACACCGTCATCATCATGACGTCCAACGTGGGCACCGACCAGCTCATGAAGCTGTGCGCGGATCCGGCCCGGCAGCCGGATCCGGACGAGCTGATCGAGAAGCTGCGGCCGACCCTGCTGCGCGCCTTCAAGCCCGCCTTCCTCGGCCGGGCCATCGTGGTGCCGTACTATCCCATCGGGGACGAGTCGATGCGGCGCATCATCGAGCTCCAGCTCGACCGGATCCGCACCCGCCTGCAGGAGAACAACCGGGTGCGGTTCACCTACGACGACGCCCTCGTCGCGGAGATCGCGCGGCGGTGCACCGAGGTGGAGTCGGGGGCGCGCAACGTCGACCACATCCTGACCCGCACGCTGCTGCCCGAGATCTCGCGGGAGTACCTCTCGCGCATGGCGTCGGAAGCCAGCATCTCCCGGGTGCACGTGAGCGTGGACGCGGCCGGCCAGCTCGGCTACCAGATCGACTGATGGCGCGCTATCTCCAGGCCGATCGGCCGGCCACGGTCACCACCCCGCTCGGGCCGGACATCCTGCTGCTCACCGGGGTGCGGGGCGAAGAAGGGCTGTCCCGCCTGTTCCGCTTCGAGCTGGATCTCATCGCGGAGGACCCGCAGAAGGTCGCCTTCGACAAGCTGCTGGGGGGACGGGTGAGCGTTCGGCTCAAGCTCGACGACAACCGCGAGCGCCACTGGAGCGGCATCTGCAGCCAGTTCGGCGAGGTCGGGCGGGACGTCGTGTTCACGCACTACCGCATGGAGGTGGTGCCGCAGCTCTGGCTCCTGACCCGGCGGGCCCAGAGCCGGATCTTCCAGAACCTGAACGTCCCGGACATTCTCCGCAAGGTGCTGACCGGCCTCGATGTCACCTGGGAGATCCAGGGCACCTTCGAGGCGCGCGACTATTGCGTGCAGTACCGGGAAACCGATTTCAACTTCGCCTCCCGGCTGATGGAGGAGGAGGGCATCTACTACTTCTTCAAGCACACCGCCGACGGCCACCAGATGGTCGTGGCCAACACGCCGCAGAGCCATCCCGACATGCCCCTGGGAAGCCGGATCATCTTCGACGAGACGGCCCGGGACCGGGAGGACGACCTTCGGGTCCGGAGCTGGCACAAGAACCAGTCGCTGCAGTCCGGCAAGGTCACCCTGTGGGACCACTCCTTCGAGCTCCCCCACAAGCATCTGGAAGCGGTGGAGATCATCCAGGACAGCGTGGCGGCGGGCAAGATCATCCACCGGCTCAAGGTCGGGAACAACGACCAGCTCGAGCTGTACGACTTCCCGGGTGAGTACGCGCAGCGGTTCGACGGAGTGGATCGCGGCGGAGGTGATCGCCCCGCCGACCTGCAGAAGATCTTCCAGGACAACGAGCGCACCGCCAAGATCCGGATCCAGGAGGAGGCAGCGAGCGGCCTGATCGTCTCCGGCACCGGCCAGTGCCGGAACTTCGTGAGCGGCCACAAGTTCACGCTGGAGCGGCACTACGACGGCGACGGCGCCTACGTGCTGACGAGCGTCAACCACCGCATCACGCTGGCCGGCGACTATCGCTCCGGGCAGGGGGGCCAGTTCGAGTACAGCAACGCGTTCACCTGCATTCCCCTCGCCCTGCCCTTCCGCCCCCCGCGGGGGACCCCGAAGCCGGTCGTCCCGGGGCCGCAGACCGCGGTGGTGGTGGGGCCGCCCGGCGAGGAGATCTACCCCGACAAGTACGGGCGCGTGAAGGTCCAGTTCCACTGGGATCGGGAGGGCAAGGCGGACGCGGGGAGCTCGTGCTGGATCCGGGTGTCCCAGAGCCATGCCGGGAAGGGGTGGGGCTCGATCTTCATTCCCCGCGTCGGGCAGGAGGTCCTGGTCGCGTTCGAGGAGGGCGACCCGGACCAGCCGGTGATCGTCGGATCGCTCTACAACGCCCAGGAGATGCCCCCCTACTCCTTGCCGGAGGAGAAGACCAAGACCGTCCTGTTCAAGTCGAACAGCAGCAAGGGCGGCCAGGGGCACAACGAGCTCCGGTTCGAGGACAGCGCGGGCGACGAGCAGATCTACATCCACGGGGAGAAGAATCTCGACGTCCGGATCAAGGACGCGGTGCGCGAGTGGATCGGAGGCAACCAGGACCGCATCGTCAAGGGCACCCAGAACGAGGAGGTCAAGGAGAACTGGTACCAGAAGACCGGGATGAGCATCGTCATCGAGTCGGGCCTGGAGCTGACCATCAAGTCGTCCGGCGGGTTCATCAAGATCGACCCGACCGGGGTCACGATCATGGGGACCATGGTCCTCATCAACAGCGGCGGCGTCCCCGGCTTCATCCTGAAGCCTCCCGAGGAAGCGGCCGACAGCGAGCCGGGAGCCGTCGACCCGCCGCTCGAGCCGTGACCACGGGCCGCTGAGCGGCCCCCGCGCCGCGCTCAGGCGATCAGCAGGGCGAGGCGCGCGATCTCGGTCACCTTGCGCTCCACGTCGGCCGCGCCGATCTCGACGGGCGCGCCCGGCGCGGAGACGTGGGCTTCCAGGTCGCGCCGGAGCATCTCCACGGTGCGCGTGCCGTCCATCAGCCCCAGGAGCCGGCGGCCGAGGTCGTCGTCGATCCGGACACTGGTGTGACGGAGGGACGCGACGAACGGACCACGCTCGAGCTGCAGCCGCGCCACCGGGCTGGCGGTCGGGCGGGGGCCGGGCTCCAGGGCGAAATGGGGGGCGCGGGTGTGGAGATCGAGGAAGCCGGCGCTGTACGCGGCGAGGAGAATGTCGAGCAGCGAGTCGCTCCCGGCGGCGTCCGCGCCGCCTCGCCCGATGGCCCGCAGGAGCTCGTCGACGTCGACGACCCGCGGCCAGACCCGACCCAGGTGGAGCATCGCGGCCTTGGCGAGCGGATGATCGGTCGCCATCGTCGAATCTCCGTGTCCCCGGAACTCTTCGATGACGTCCGGGGAGTCGACGTCCGGACGCTCGGCGGCGGGCCGGGCGGAAGACCCGACGTACAGGGTGCGGGCGATCTCCCGGCGGGGCGCGCGGTCGAGGGCCACATCCGCACGACACAGGAGGGTCTGGCGGAACCGCCGATTCCGGAGGAAGTCGAGGTACTGCTCCTTCTGCACCACGCTGCCGTTCGCGAGACGCAGGATCTGCTCGGCGATCTCGGGCGGGTAGACGTGGGGCTGCATCTCGTGGACGTCGGCCTCGGCGAGGAACTGCAGGCGGTGCCGGCGGGCGTGCGCGGCGAACTCGTGAAAGTACACCGGGAAGTTGACGGGGGCGAGATCGTCGTGGAAGAGGAGGCCCGGCGAGTGATCGAGCACCGCCCGCATCTCGTCGCGGAGCACCGCCGCGTCGCTCCCCTCGGCCTGCGGGCATTCCGCCATGAACCGCGCGAAGGCCCGGGCCTGCGCGATCCGCTCGCCCGCGTCCGCGATGTCCTCGACGTGGAACTGGAGGATCTCCCAGACCGCCCGGCGGAGGTGGCAGCCCGGATAGGTGTTGTAGCTCACGAACGCGACGCCCTGAGGGGCCAGATGGGCCTGGCAGATGGCGAGGATCCGATCGCGCACCGGCGCGGGCACCCAGGAGTAGATGCCCGGCGCGATGATGTAGTCGAAGGCGCCGAGGGCATCGGACACCTCCATGATGTCGAGCCGGTGGAGGGCGATGTTGCGGAGACCGAGCGCCGAGACCGCGGCCGCGCCGGCGGCCACCGCGGTGGCCGCCAGATCCACCCCCACGAACTCGCTGCCGGGCAGACCGTACGCCATGGGGATCAGGTTGCTGCCGTCGCCACAGCCGAGCTCGAGCACCCGGCATCGATCGACCGGGCGCGGGCTCATCCCGTGGAGCAAGGCGATGGTGGCCAGCCGATCGGGATGGGTCTGCGCCATGGGCAGGGTCCGGTAGGCGAACTGGTCGTAGGGATTGGGCGCCGACACGGTCATGGGGCAGATCGTCCGCGGCTAGACTAGCATGCGGTCACGCATGCGAACCACCGCGCCGGGAGCGCTTCGGTCCGTCGAGGTCTGGCTCAACGTGTTCGTTCCCTTCGACGTCTCGGGCGCGACGGTTCCGGTCCGGCGTGGACCGCACGCCGGGAAGTGGGCGCTCGACATCGGCTCGAGCGTGCTGTTGACCGACCAGCGATCGTTCTCCCGGGACCGCCACGCGACCTCGCGGATGCACTCGCGCGTGGCGGTGGACCTGGCGGGCGGCGAGCCGGTCGTCACGATCAGCCATCGCGGCGACTGGGTCATCGCGTGCGATCGCGACACCGGCGAGGTCGTGTGCCGCTCCCGGCCTCGTCTCGGGCGGATGACCGCGCGGATCGTGTCCCGGACCCCGGTGGTGGTCTCGCTCGACTGCGCCACGACCTGCCCGTGTCCCGGGGCTCCCCCCGCGCTGGACCGGCTCGAGTATCGAGGGACGATCCGCTACGACCCCGCGGGCCCCGTGCTATCGGTGGATCTCATGGTCGGGTTGTTCCCCGCGATCGAGGGATACGCGTCGGTCAACGGCGGCGCGGGCGCGATCGTGTTCCACCAGGCCCCGTTGCCGATCGCGGAGTCGTCCGCCCCGGTCGGGGCGCGCCGCCGCATCCGGACCAGCTTCTCCCGAGGCGACGGCAGCGGGTTCTTCGAGAGCGCCTGACTCGATCAGGACGCGGGCTCGAACCCCGGGACCCACAGGAAGCCGCCCGAGACGAGCTGGCCGACCACTCGCGCGAAGTCGCGGGGGCCGATCCCGTCCGGGATCACCCCCTGCTCCCTCAAGCCGGCGAAGTGGTCGCGCGTGGAGACGGTCCCGTCGCATCGCGCGATGAGGGTGCCCATCCACGGCGCGGCCCGGGCCTCGGTGCTGAACGGATGATCGGTCTGCATCCGGTAGGCGACCGGAGCGAGCTCACCGTCCACCATGCGGTGGGTGGCGACGAACTCGACGGTGGGCGAGGCGCGCAGCCGGGCGTCCAGGAGCCACTCCGAGCCCCGGCCGGCCAGCTCCGTCTCCCAGCGCAGCAGCCAGGAGAGCGCGGCGTCCCCGCCGGCCCGCGACCGCTGACGGCGGACCGTGAATCCGGGCCGCGGCGAGCGGTGGCGCTGGATCACGAGCGCCCCGTAGATGAACTCGCGGATCCCGAGCCGCGCGAGCGCATCCTCGAGCCGGGTCGCGCCCGCGGCGCCCTGGCCCGACTTGAGCGCCACGCTCCGCGCGGTGAAGCCGACGCTCACGCTCTGGCGGGGCACGAAGGCCACGTCGAACACGTCGTTGTCGGGCTCGAGCCACTGGCGGACGGCCCGCTCGAAGGGAATGTCCTCGCCGTCCACCCCGAGGGTGAGGCAGTAGAACCGACCGCCGGGATTCAGATGGCGAGCCAGCTGGGCCACCGCCCGGCGGGTGATGTCCTGTCCGTCGAGGCCCGCGTCCTGGTAGATGAGGTCCTGGCGCAGCGCGGGGACGTACGGCGGATGCAGGAGGATCCGGTCGAAGCGAAGGTCGGCGACCGGCGCGCACAGGTCGCCCTGCAACACCGTCACGTTGGGCACCCCGTTCAGCTTCTGGTTGAATGCCGCGAAGCGCGCGGCCCGCTCCGTGATGTCCACCGCCCACACGTGCCGGGCGGACCCGGCCGCGATCAGCGCGGCCACGCCCGCCCCGGTGCCAAGGTCGAGCACGGCATCGCAGGGCTCGTCGGGGAGCAGGTCCACGAAGCGCTCGGTGTCGTCGGTCAGTCCCGAGAACACGATGTCGGCCGCGATGGGGGCGCCGTCGAGACGTCGGATCCGGTCCGACGCGAAGTAGAGCCCGCCCCGGGGATACAGCATCACGGTGCCGGCCCAGAGCTCGCGATTGTGGGCGCTCGGCGCGAGCAGGCCGAGCGCGGTGAGCGTCTCGAACGCTCCCGGCGCCAGCAGCGACACGATCTGATCGCGCGTGGCGTGGTGGCCATCGACGAAGAGCTGGGTCAGGAGCTCCAGGCCGTCCTCGACCGACTCCGCGCGCGCTCGGCGCGACGGCAGGCGAGAGAGGGCGTCGACGCGATAGCGGGCCCGGAGCGCGTCCTCGGTGTAGGGGACGTCCCGCAGCAGGCGCCGGCACGCGGCGAACTGCTCGGGCGTTCCGGAGCGGAGGGGCACGGAGGTCAGGGAAGCCTGACCGAGAACGCCGAGGAGACCTGGCCCCGGATCCGGGCCGCGGCCGGCAGCTCGACGGTCGTCGTCACCGTGTACGGCCCCTCGGCCGCGTCGAGAGGAACCGTGAGCCGCTGCTCGCTCGAGTAGGTGCCGGGGGCGACCGTCACCGTCTTCTCGAGGCGCCGCAGATCCTGATCGCCGAACTTGATGGTCCGGGTCTC
>DATFGS010000443.1:0-5262 GCA_035249225.1 Candidatus Methylomirabilota bacterium
GAAACCCAGCCGGTTACACTGCTCGGCTTCCTCGAGGTAGTGCGTGGTGACGAGGATGGCGGTTCCCTGGTCGGCGAGCTGGTTGATCATGGCCCAGAAGGCCCGGCGGGCGATCGGGTCCACCCCCGACGTCGGCTCGTCGAGGAACAGCACGTGCGGCTCGTGCATGATGGCGGCGCCGAAGGCCACGCGCTGCTTCCACCCGCCGGGCAGGCTGCCGGTTTGCTGGCCGCCCCGCCCCGCCAGGCCGGCGAAATCGAGCACCCAGCGCTTGCGGGCCGCCCGCAGCTCGGCCGGGACCTGGTAGACGCCGGCGAAGAAGTCGAGGTTGTCTTCGATGGTCAGGTCGTCGTAGAGCGAGAACTTCTGTGACATGTAACCCATCCGCTGCCGCACCTCGGCCGAGCGCAGCTCGCCGGCCTCGCCGGCCAGGCGCACCGTGCCCGAGGTCGGGTCGACGAGGCCGCAGAGCATCTTGATGGTGGTCGTCTTGCCCGCGCCGTTGGCGCCGAGCAGGCCGTACACCTCGCCGTAGCGCACCTCGATGTCCAGGCCCTTGACCGCCTCGAAGTCGCCGTACACCTTGCGCAGGCCACGCGCCCCGATGGCCGCCGCCGCATCCGGCACTGCGCGCGCGCGCCGCCCGGGGAACTCGTCCACCCGCCGCTCGGCCTCGAGCCCGCGCAGAATGGCCACGAAGGTGTTCTCGAGGGTGGGCGTCGCGGCCCGCACGCCGTTGAGGGCGAGGCCGGCCCCGGCCAGGGCTTCGCGCACCGCGCGCTCGCCCGCCACCACGTCGGACACCATCACGTCGAGCCGGTCGCCGAAGCGCTGCACATCGGCGATCTCCCCGCGCGAGGCCAGCGCCTCGGCCGCCGAGCGCAAGTTCGCCGCGCGCACCTCGAGTCGCGTCAATCCCAGCTCCTCGCGCAGGGCCGCGGGCGTGCCCGTGCCGTGAATGCGGCCCTCGTGCATGAGGGCGACACGGTGGCAGCGCTCCGCCTCGTCGAGATACGGCGTGGCGAGCAGGATCGTGATGCCCTGGCTCGACAGCTGCGCCAGCGCGTCCCAGAACTCGCGCCGCGAGACAGGATCCACCCCCGTCGTCGGCTCGTCAAGGAGCAGCACGCGCGGCTCGGCCACCAGCGCGCACGCCAGCGCCAGCTTTTGCTTCATGCCTCCGCTCAGCCGGCCCGCCAGCCGGCCGAGGAAGCGCTCCATCCCGAACATCGTCAGGTAGCGCAGCCCGCGCCGCTCGATCTCGGAGCCCGGCACACGCCGGAGCTCCCCGACGTAGCGTAGGTTCTCGGCCGCGCTCAGGTCCGCGTACAGGCTGAACGCCTGCGTGAGATAGCCCA
Source organism: Candidatus Methylomirabilota bacterium (assembly GCA_035249225.1). GTDB lineage: Bacteria > Methylomirabilota > Methylomirabilia > Rokubacteriales > CSP1-6 > CAMLFJ01. The sequence goes on from DATFGS010000443.1 coordinate 1,359, forward strand.
CGTGCTCGCGCGCGGCCCGCGCCGGCCGGCCGAGCAGCTCGGCGGTCCCGCCGGTGGCCTCCATCACGCCGCCCAGGATCTGGAACGTCGAGGTCTTGCCCGCCCCGTCAGGCCCGATGAGCCCGAAGATCTCGCCCGTCCGCACCTCGAGATCGATGCCCCGCACCGCCTCGACGACGCCGTAGCGCTTGGTCAGCCCCCGCACCTGGATCGCAGGTGGGTGCGGATCGCTTTCGGCGCTCATGGCGGAAGGCTCACCGGCGGGCCTGACGCGCCGGCCACGCCTCGCCCTCGACCAGGATCTCGCCGTCCGCCGGCATCCCCGGCTTCGCGAAGCCCACCGCACCATGCAGCCGCAGCTTCACGCCCACCACCTGCTTCACCCGGTCCTCACGGAAGTAGGTGTTCTCGGGCGTGAACGAGGCCTGCGGATCGACGCGCATCACCTGCGCGTCGACGGGCTTGCGCGGATCCGAGTCGAGGTAGACGCGCGCCGGCTGGCCCAGTCGGACCCGGCCGATCTGCCCTTCCGGCACGAAGGCCCGGAGGTACACCTCGCCCAGATTCACCAGCGTGACGATGGGCGTGCCCGCCGTCACCACCTCGCCTGGCTCCGCCGTGCGCGAGGCCACCGTGCCCGCGAACGGCGCGACCACCTGAAGGTCCTGGCGGTTGGCGCGCGCCTCGTCGAGCATGGCGCGCGCGCGCTCGGCATCGGCCTCGGCCGCGGCGATGTCGGCCCGCGCCTGCAGGATCTGCCCCTGCACCGCGACCCCCTGCGAGGCCCGAATGGCGGGGTTCACCAGATTTGACTTCGCCGCCATGAGCGAGCCCCGCGACGCCTCGACCTGGCGGCGCGCCGCCGCGACCACCGCCGCCTGAGACTCCTCGTTGCGCTGGGCGCGCTGCGCGTCTTGCTCGGCCACCAGCTCCTTCTGGAAGAGGCGCACCATCGCCTCCCGGTCCCACCGCGCCATCGCATAGGCGGCCTCGGCTTGGGCCAGCTGGGCCTCGGCCGCCGCCAGCTTGCCCTCGGCTTCGCTGACGCGGCCCTGAGCGTCCACCTTCGACTGGTCCATGCCGAGCTGGCTCTGCAGGAGCTGCTCGTTGAGGACCGCGATCTGGTGGCCGCTGAGCGCCACCCGCGCCTCGGCCTGACGCACCGCGGCGGCCGCCTGTCGCTCGCGCGCGCGGATCTGCTCGTCGTCGAGCTCCGCGAGCACCTGGCCTGCCTCGACGTGGTCGCCCTCGCGAACGGTGATCTGGCGGATACGGCCCGAGGTCTTGGCGGCGACCGCCGCGTCGTCGCCCTCGATGCGCCCACTCACCACGATCACGCCGGGAGGCAGGTCGGGCGGCGCCAGCACGAAGCGCCAGGCCGCGAGCCCGCCGAGGATGACGACCACGAGGAGAGCGAGAATCCCGAGGCGTCGCCGGGACGTCACGGGCGGCGCCTCCGGCTCCGGCCACGAGCCACGCCCGAGGTCTCGGCGGCGAGCCCGTGGGTGAGCAGGTCCTGCATGTGCTTGACGTAGGCCGCGGTATCCGGCGGCTTCACTGCGGGCCGCCGCCGGGCGAGCACGCGCTCGCGAAATCGGCGGGTGGCGAAGAAGAAGACGAGGCTGCCCACCAGGCTCAGATGGGTCAGGACGGGATCGACCGGGCGAAAGGCACCCTCACGCACCCCGCGCGTCACGATGGCCTGCACGGCTGCGAGCAGGCGCACCGGCTGGGCCACCAGCACGGGCTCGAGGTGCGCCCCGCCCGCCAGCACCTCACGAAGCATCATCGTACAGAAGTGGGGATGGCGCCGCGTCACCGCGTCGCTCACCACCGCGATCAGCTCACGCAGCAGCTCGGGCGCCGGGCGGGGGGCCTCGGCCAGGCGCTCTACGCTGGCCACGATCTCGGCGAAGGTGGCCGCCACGATGGCCAGGTAGAGCTGCCGCTTGCCGCCAAAGTGGTAGTTGATCATCGCCTTGTTGACGCCCGCCCGCTCGGCGATGGCGGCCACCGGCACGCCGTCGTAGCCCTGCTCGGCGAAGAGTTCGCCGCCCGCGGCGAGGAGGGCCTCGCGGGTGCCCGCGGCGTCCCGGCGCCGGGCGCGATCGATGGGGACGGCAGGTGCTGTCTTCACGTTGATAGCCTCCCGGGTCGCATTTAACTAAACGGATGGTTAATACGTCCTGCCGTCCATGTCAAGCCGGGCCTTGTCGCCGCGGATCACCAGGGCGCGCTCGAGACGCGCCACCTGTTCGTGGGCGTGGTAACGTTCGGCCTGCTGGGTGTGGCGACGACGTGGCCGCTCCCGTGGCGGGAGCGGGTCACCTGCCCTGGACCCAACGCTCCAACTTAGACGGCAGAGAGGCGCGACATGGCGCAGAGCCTTCCCGGATATCTCGACGAGATCAAGCGGAGCAGGCCCGAGGACCTGGTGGTGGTCTCCCGGGAGCTCGACCCGGCCCACGAGATCACCGCGCTGGTGGTGAAGCTCGAGCGCGAGGGGCGCCGGCGCCCGGTCCTGATCTGCGAGCGGGTGCGCGGCACCCGGTTCCCGGTGCTGACCAACCTGCACGCGAGCCGCTCGCGGCTGGCCCTGGCCATGGGCGCGGCGCCCGAGGACATGCTGGCCACGTATCTCCGCGCGATGGACAAGCCGATCGCGCCGCGGGTGGTCGCGAGCGGGCCGTGCCAGGACGTGGTGCTCACCGGCGACCGCATCAATCTCTACGACCTGCCGCAGCTCCTCCACCACGAAGGGGACGCGGGCGCCTACCTCACCTCCGCGATCTCGTTCGCCAAGGACCCGACGAGCGAGACGTGGAACTGCGCCTACAACCGCCTGATGATCCAGGGGCGCGACCGCACCTCGATCCACCTGACCGCGGGCAAGCACCTCTGGGAGTTCCAGCGCATCGCGGAGTCGCTCGGCCGGCCGCTGCCGGTGGCCTTCGCCATCGGGGTGCACCCTGCCATCGCGCTCGGCGCGCTCGCCATCGGCTCCATCGACGAGGACGAGCGCGCGATCATGGGCGCGCTCCTGCGCGAGCCGCTCGAGCTGGTGAAGTGCCAGACCTCCGACGTGCTGGCCCCCGCCCACGCCGAGATGATCATCGAGGCGGAGATCCTGCCCGGCGCGCGGACGCCCGAGGGCCCCTTCGGCGAGTTCACCGGCTACAGCCTGGGCGAGCGCCCGCGCGAGGTGGTGCAGGTCAAGGCCATCACCCACCGCCGGGGCGCCTACTTCCAGGACATCACGGTGGCCCACCTCGACCACATGCTGCTCTCCACGATCCCGATGGAGGCCAACCTCTACCGCGCGGTCCGCGCGATGGTGCCCTCGGTGAAGGCGGTGCGCGTGCCCGCGCCCTTCACGTGCTACGTCTCCATCGAGCAGCGGCTGATCGGCCAGGCCAAGAACGCGATCCTGTCCGTGCTGGGCGCCGACCTGTACATGAAGCGCGTGGTGGTGGTGGACGAGGACGTCAACATCTTCGACGACCGCCAGGTCACCTGGGCCATCGCGACCCGCTGCCAGCCCGACCGCGACATCACGATCATCAGCAACGCGCGCGGCTCCGACCTCGATCCCTCCTCCCGCGAGGACGGCTACTCGGGCAAGTGGGGCGTGGACGCCACCGCCAAGCCGTCGCTCGGCGCGTACACCCCACGCCACCGCGTGCCGCCGGAGGTGCTGGCCCGGCTCGATCTCGGGTCGTTCCTCTCCGGTTGACGGCGAGGGCTCCGTTCCGCGCGCCGCGGCCGGCGCGGACGTTCGAACGCCGTGCGTAATTTTGCGCAGTCACTCGATGCGAGCGCGGCGGCGCACGCCGGCCGCCCGGCCCTCGTGGCCGGCGACGCCACCGTCGACTACGCCACCCTCGAGGGCCGGGCCGGCGGCTTT
>DATFGS010000444.1:0-2409 GCA_035249225.1 Candidatus Methylomirabilota bacterium
GCCCGCCCACGCCATCGCGCCCGCGCCCACCGCGGCGAGCAGCCACGCCTCGCCGCGGAAGACGAGCCGGTCGGCCGACGACTGCTCCCGCTCGCGCAGCAGCAGGAGCGCGGTGAGCAGGAGGAGCAGGCCGTGACGCACCAGCCAGACGGTGCCGAACTGGCTCCGGGTGAGGAGGAGCGCCCACGCCATCGGATCGAGCGCGGCGCCCGCGCGGCCGGTGACCACCGCGGTCTGGTAGGCGAGCGCGCCGAGCCCGGAGACGACGAGCAGCCCGGCGAGGGCGCGGGCCCAGCGGAGCATGCGCGCCTCCCAGGCGAGCGCGGTCGGTCGATCGCTGCGCCCGGCCAGGAGCAGGGCGGTGACGAGGCCGACCAGGCCGAGGCCGCAAGCCAGGTGCAGCCAGCGGACCGCGATGCCGAAGGCGGTCATTCTGGCGCCGACGGCTTGCGCGTAAGGACCATCACGATGACCACGATGAGCACGCCCGCGGCCAGGGCCAGCCCGCCCGCCAGCAGACCGACGGTCAGCGGGCTCAGGCCTTCCGCGCGCAGCGGGCCGCCGTGATCCGCCCACGCGGTGGTCGCCAGCCGGAGGAACGCGGTGCTCATGGGCGGCCTCATTATAATGAGTGCCGGACACCCCGGACCCATGAACCGCCCCGGATCACCCGCGCGACCGCCCATCCGCGCCGTCCTCTTCGACGCCGGCAACACGCTCCTGCGCATGAACTACCGCATCATCGCCGACCACCTGCGCGCGCGCGGCCGCGCCGCCAGCCCGGCCGAGGTGGAGGAGGCGGAGCTGCGGGCGCGGGTGCGGCTCGACCCGCACCTGGCGCCGGGCGCCTCCTCGACGGAGAGCGCGGTCACCCACGGGCGCTACCTCCGCTACCTGCTGGAGAACCTGGCGATCACCGACGACGCGGAGATCAGCGCGATCGCGGGCTGGCGGCGCGGCTACACCCTGCCGGTGAGCCTCTGGAACCGCGCCGATCCTGAGGCGCTCGGCGCGATCCGGCGGGTGCGCGCGGCCGGGCTCGTGGCGGGGGTCATCTCGAACTCCAACGGCTCGGTGCGGTCGATCCTCGAGGAGACCGGGCTCGCCGCGCACCTCGACTTCATCATCGACTCGAGCGTGGTGGGCGTGGAGAAGCCCGACCCGCGCATCTTCCACCTGGGGCTGCGCGAGGCGGGGGTCGGCGCGGCGGAGGCGGTCTACGTGGGCGATCTCTACTCGGTGGACGTCCTGGGCGCGCGCGCGGCCGGCCTCGAGGGCATCCTGCTCGACCCGCGCGGCTTCTGGGGACCGCGCGACTGCCGCCGGGCGCGCGGGCTCCACGAGGCGGTGCGCCAGGCCCTCGGGTAGAGGTCAGGCGGGGAGCGTCACGTAGGGGAAGCGGCGAAGGGCGTCGTAGACCATGCGCTGCATGTTCTCCACCGCCTCCGCGGTGCGGCCCTCGAAGCGCAGGGTCAGGTACGGATTGGTGTTCGACGCGCGCACGAGCCCCCAGCCCTCCGGGAAGAGGATGCGGGCCCCGTCGATGTCGATGGTCTCGAAGCGGCTCCGGAACTCCCGGGCCAGCGCATCGACCACGGCGAACTTCTTGTCGTCGGGGCAGGGCGCCTTCAGCTCCGGCGTCGCATGGAGATGCGGCAGCGTGTCGAAGTGCGCGGAGGCCGGCCGCAGGTCCGACGCGACGAGCTGCAGGAAGCGGCAGGAGGCGAGGATGCCGTCGTCCACGCCGTACCAGTCCTCGCCGAAGAACATGTGGCCGGAGACCTCGCCGCCCAGCAGGATGCCGTCCTCGCGCATCTTGCGCTTGAGGAGCGAGTGGCCGGTCTTCCACATGATCGGCTCGCCGCCGTGCCGGGTGATGTCGTCCACCAGGACCTGCGAGCACTTGACGTCGAAGACGATCTTGGCCCCCGGGTGCCGGGTCAGGAGATCCCTCGCGAGGAGGGCCAGCAGCAGGTCCGCCTCGTGGCGCCGCCCCTTCTCGTCGACGATGCCGACCCGGTCGGCGTCGCCGTCGTAGGCCACGCCCACGTCGGCGCCGACCTCGAGGGTCCGGGCCACCAGGTCCCGCATGTTCTCCTCCATCTCCGGATCGGGGAGATGGTTGGGGAAGGTGCCGTCGGACTCGCAGAAGAGCTCGACGACCTCGCAGCCCAGGCGGCGCAGCAGCTCGGGGGCGAAGACGCCCGCGATCCCGTTGCCCGCGTCCACCACCACCTTCAGCTTTCGCCGCAGGGTCACCCGGGAGGTGATCGCGTCCCAGTACTCGTCGCGCGGGTCGCGGGCGGCGCGCGTACCCACCCCCCGCTCGAAATCTCCCGACCGGATGGTGGCGAGCAGCCCCTGGATCTCGTTCTCGGTCAGCGGCGCCGCCCCCGCGTGCACCATCTT
>DATFGS010000445.1:0-1474 GCA_035249225.1 Candidatus Methylomirabilota bacterium
TTCAGGCGGTCGGGGTACTGCAGTTCCGGTCGGTCAAAGGTGAGCAGAGGCCAGGTGGCAGGGTCGGGCAGATGGTCGCGCGCGAAGCTGTCCAGGTGCGTCGAAGGCCGTAGAACCATGCCGCCACCCTCTTCCTTCTTACCTAAACATTTCATGCCTAAAATAAGTTGGAGTCAACACGGGCGCGCGTCGCGCGGGCCAGAGGGGCGGCGTCGTTTTCACCGCCGGCGACGCGCTGCGGGAGGCCGCGTCGGCGACCTATGATGTCGAGGTCAGAATGCGCTTTCGCCGGTGATGGCGCGGCCGAGGATGAGGGCGTGGACGTCGTGGGCGCCCTCGTAGGTGTTGACGGTCTCCAGGTTCGCGGCGTGGCGCATGACGTGGTAGTCGCCGGAGATGCCGTTGCCGCCGTGCATGTCGCGGGCGAGGCGGGCGATGTCCAGGGCCTTGCCGCAGTTGTTGCGCTTGAGCATGGAGATCGCCTCCGGGACCCAGGCGCCCTCGTCGATCAGCCGGCCCAGGGCCAGCGCCCCCTCGAAGCCCAGGGCGATCTCGGTGGACATGTCGGCCAGCTTCTTCTGCACCAGCTGGCGCGAGGCCAGGGGGCGGCCGAACAGGCTGCGGCTGGCGACATAGTCGCGGCTGGCGTGCAGGCAGAACTCCGCCGCGCCCATGGCCCCCCAGGCGATGCCGTAGCGGGCCTTGTTCAGGCAGGAGAACGGCCCGCGCAGGCCTTCCACCCCCGGCAGCAGGGCCTCCTCGGGCACGTGTGCGTCGCTCAGCGCGATCTCGCCGGTCACCGAGGCGCGCAAGCTCAGCTTGTTCCGGATCTTCGGGGTCTCGAACCCCTGGGTCCCGCGCTCCACCAGGAAGCCGCGGATCTTGCCCTCCAGCTTGGCCCAGACCAGCGCCACGTCGCTGACCGGGCTGTTGGTGATCCACATCTTCGCCCCGTTCAGCAGGTAGCCGTCGGAGACCTTCTTCGCCACCGTGCGCATCGACGCCGGGTCCGAGCCGCCGTCGGGCTCGGTGAGGCCGAAGCAGCCGATGATCCGCCCCGCCGCCATCCCCGGCAGGTACTTGCGCTTCTGGTCCTCCGAGCCGAAGGCGTGGATCGGGTGCATCACCAGCGAGCTCTGCACGCTCATCGCCGAGCGGTAGCCGCTGTCCACCGCCTCGATCTCGCGGGCGATCAGGCCATAGGCCACATGGTTCACCCCGGCGCAGCCGTATTCCTCCGGCAGCGTCGGCCCCAGGAACCCCAGCTCGCCCATCTCGGTCATGATCTCGCGGTCGAACCGCTCCTCGGCATAGGCCGAGACCACCCGCGGCAGCAGCTTCTCACGCGCGTACTGCCGCGCCGCGTCCCACACCATCCGCTCCTCCTCCGAAAGGCGCGAGGACAGGTCCAGCGGATCGTCCCACCGGTAGCTCTTCAACGGCGCGCCAGAGGCTAGCGGCATAAGGAACTCCT
>DATFGS010000446.1:0-21847 GCA_035249225.1 Candidatus Methylomirabilota bacterium
GCCTCCTTGATGATCGGGGCCAGGTCCTTGCCGTCCTTCACCAGGAAGTTGTGCTTGGTCGCCGAGCGCGTGATGCCGACGTTGTCGGCCTCCTGGAACGCGTCGTTGCCGATGAGGTGCGTCGGCACCTGCCCGGTGAACGCGACGATCGGGATCGAGTCCATCAGGGCGTCCTGGAGCGCGGTGACCAGGTTGGTCGCGGCGGGCCCGGAGGTGACGAGGCAGACGCCGACCTTGCCGGACGTCCGCGCGTACCCTTCCGCCGCGTGCCCGGCGGCGGCCTCCTGGCGGACCAGGACGTGACGTAGCCCCTCGAAGTCGTACAGGGCGTCGTAGATCGGCAGGACCGCGCCGCCCGGCAGACCGAAGATGAGCTCCACGCCTTCCCGCTTGATGCACTCGAGCACGATGCGCGCGCCTGAAAGCTTCACCGCGTATCTCTCCTTTTCGTCCTGGATGCGTGCGGCTCCCGGATCTCGGCCTGGGCCGCCGCGAGCCAGGCCACCGGCACCATGTAGGGCGAGCACGAGACGTAGGTCATCCCGACCCGATGGCAGAACTCCACCGACGAGGGCTCGCCGCCGTGCTCGCCGCAGATGCCCACCTTGAGGGCGGGGACGGTCCGTCGGCCCCGCTCGATGCCCACCCGCACCAGCTCGCCCACCCCGTCCTGGTCGAGCACCGCGAAGGGGTCGCTGGGCAGCAGCTTCTTCTCGAGGTAGAAGGGCAGGAACTTGCCGATGTCGTCCCGGCTGTACCCGAACGTCATCTGGGTCAGGTCGTTGGTGCCGAACGAGAAGAACTCCGCGTGCTCCGCGATCCGGTCCGCGATCAGCGCGGCGCGCGGCACCTCGATCATGGTGCCCACCGAGTAGGCGACCTTCCGCCCGGTCTCCGCCAGCACCTGCCTCGCCACGCGGTCGGTCATCTCCCGCGTCAGCTTCATCTCCGCCACCGTCCCGGTGAGCGGGATCATGATCTCGGGCTCGACCTTCACGCCCTCCGCCGCCACCGCGCAGGCCGCTTCCATGATCGCCCGCACCTGCATGTCGTAGATCTCGGGGAACGTGATGCCGAGCCGGCAGCCGCGGTGGCCCAGCATCGGGTTCGCCTCGAGCAGCACCTCCAGGCGGGCCTTGATCGCGCCCAGCTCGGCGTGGCGCTCCGGGTTGAAGCCCCGCGCGTCGAGACGCGTGTACTCCTCGAGCACCTCCTTGTACTTGGGGAGGAACTCGTGGAGCGGGGGGTCCAGCAGCCGGATCGTGACCGGGTACGGGGCCATCACCCGGAAGATGCCGATGAAGTCCTCGCGCTGGAAGGGGAGGAGCTGGTCCACCGCCTTCTTCCGCGCCTGGCCGTCGCGGGCCATGATCATCTCGCGCACGATCGGGATGCGCTCGTCCCCGAAGAACATGTGCTCGGTGCGCACGAGGCCGATGCCCACCGCGCCGAACTCGCGGGCCTTCACCGCGTCCGCGGGCGTGTCGGCGTTGGCGCGCACCGTGGTGGTGGCGTGCCCCTGGGCCCAGCCCAGGAGCTCCCGGAACTCATCGGAGAGCTTGGGGTCCACCAGCGGCTGCGCGCCCACGATCACCTCGCCGGTGGCGCCGTTGAGCGTGATCACCTGCCCCTCGCGCACGACCGCGCGGCCGGCCCGGAAGAGATGGTTCTCCTCGTCCACCACCACGTCGCCCGCGCCCACCACGCAGCACTTGCCCCACCCGCGGGCCACCACCGCCGCGTGCGACGTGAGGCCGCCCCGCGAGGTCAGCACGCCCTGCGCCGAGTGCATGCCCGCGACGTCCTCCGGCGAGGTCTCGGCGCGCACCAGGATGACCGCCTCTTCCCGGAGGGCCATGTCGACCGCCTTCTCCGGGTCGAAGACGACCTTGCCCACCGCCGCCGCCGGGGTGGCGGGCAGGCCGGTGGCGATCGCGGTGTAGCGCGCGGCGGGATCCACCGTCTTCACGAGGAGCTGATGGAGCGAGGCCGGCTCCACGCGCAGCAGCGCGGCGTTCCGGTCGATGAGCCGCTCCCGGACCATCTCCACCGCGATGCGCACCGCGGCCGCCCCGGTGCGCTTGCCGGACCGGGTCTGGAGGATGAAGAGGCGCCCTTCCTGGACGGTGAACTCGATGTCCTGCATGTCGCGGTAGTGGCGCTCGAGCCGATCCTTGATCGCGGTGAGCTTGGCGTACACCGGGGGCATGCGCCCCTGGAGCGCGTCGAGCGGCTCCGGGGTGCGGATGCCCGCCACCACGTCCTCGCCCTGGGCGTTCACCAGGAACTCGCCGAAGAAGCGGCGCTCGCCGCTCGACGGATCGCGCGAGAAGCACACCCCGGTGCCCGAGGTCGGCCCGAGATTGCCGAAGACCATCGCCATCACGGTCACCGCGGTGCCCCAGTCGTCGGGCAGCCGGTGGATGCGACGGTAGTCCACCGCCTTCTTGGCCCACCAGGACCCGAAGACCGCGTTGATGGCCAGCCGGAGCTGCTCGTGCGGGTCCTGCGGGAACGCCCGCCCCGTCTTGGCCTGCACGACCTTCTTGAACTCCACGACCAGCGCCCGCAGCGCCGCGGCCGGGAGGTCGGCATCGGTCCTGGCGCCCGCGCGTGTCTTGGCCGCGTCCAGCAGGGTGTCGAAGGCGTGACGGTCGATGGCGAGGACGACATCGCCGAAGAGCGTGATGAAGCGGCGGTAGCAGTCCCACGCGAAGCGCTCGTTCTTGGTCCGCGCCGCGAGCCCCTCGACCGACTTGTCGTTGAGGCCGAGGTTCAGGACGGTGTCCATCATCCCGGGCATCGAGGCGCGGGCGCCCGAGCGGACCGACACCAGCAGCGGCCGGGCCGGGTCACCCAGGCGGCTGCCCGCGGCCGCCTCGAGGCGCGCGAGGTGGGCCAGCACCTGGGTCCACAGGCCCGCCGGATACTTCTTGCCGGCCGCGTCGTAGGCGGCCCACGCCTCGGTGGTGATCGTGAAGCCGGGCGGGACCGGCACGCCCATCTTGGTCATCTCGGCCAGCTCGCAGCCCTTGCCCCCGAGCAGGTCGCGCAGCGCGCTCGATCCTTCCGCCTTGCCTCCCGCGAAGGAGTAAACGTACTTGGGCTCGCGACCGGATGAGCGCTTCGAGGCGCGCCGGGTCGGTCGTGCGGCGATACGTTGCGCGCTCTTCCGACTCCCGGCCTGCGCCATCACGGGACCCCCCTGAGCGATTCGGTGGCAGAGAAAAAGACACAGGCCCAGCAGCGGGCCTGCGTTAATCAGCCATGGTAGGGCGCTCGACTCCGGATGTCAACGATTAATGTTGCAGGACAGGTACTTACGAGGGGCGCGGCTTCTTCTTCCGCGCGGCCGGGGTCGTTCTCCGATCGTCGGCGTGGGCGCCGGTGACGAGCGTCTCCACCGCGATGAGATGGTCCAGCATCGAGCGATGAGCGGCCACCTCGTCCCGCCGGCGCACCGCCTCGAGAATGCGCCGGTGGTCCTCGTGGGAGCGCGTGGGCCGCCCGGGCGTGTGCAGCGACTCCTCGCGACTCTGGGTGAGCAGATCCATGAGGGCATTGACGATGCGGGTGATGGCTCGATTGTGGGCGCTGTTGGCGATGGCCGCGTGGAGGGCGCTGTCCTGGACCATCCCGGTCCGGCCGGCCGCCACCTCCTTGGCCTGGTCCTCCAGGATCCGCTCCATCTCCTGGATCTCCTCGCGTGTCGCCCGCCGGGCCGCGAGCGCCGCGATCGCGGGCTCGAGCAGCCGACGGGCCTCGAAGAGCTCCCCGACCGCCTCACGATGGGGCAGGATCACGAGGGCCAGCGGCTCGATCAGCGTCTCCACCGAGACGTCCCGGACGAAGGCGCCCTCCCCCGCCCGGATCTCGATGAGGCCGCGGCTCTGCAGCGCGCGCAGGGCCTCCCGCACCGAGGTGCGGCTGACCCTGAACTTCTCGGCCAGGTCGCGCTCGGGAGGCAGCCGGTCGCCGGACTTGAGCCGGCCCTCGCCGATGAGCTGCTTGACCTGGCGGACGATCTCCTCGTAGATCCGGGTGGACTTGACCGGTTCGAGACTCGGTCCCTCGCCGGCCGAGCTCACCGGGCGGTCACTTCGCCGTCCTCGGCGGCCGCGCGCCGACGGGTCACGAGCCAGCCCACCAGCATGATGACGAGCGCGAGGCCGATCCGGAGGGCGAACTCCACCGCGTCGGGCGAGTCACCGAAGCGATTGACGATGAACTGGTCGTGCAGCATCATCTTGCCGGCGACCTCGCCCAGGATGCCGCCCGCCACCAGGATGATCCACGGGTAGCGATTCATCAGTCGGGCCAGCACCCCGGAGCCCCACACCACGATCGGGATCGACAGCGCGATCCCGAAGACCACCAGGCGCATGTCGCCCTCGGCGGCGGCCGCGACCCCGATCACGTTGTCGAGGCTCATGATGACGTCGGCCACCAGGATGACCCAGATGGCCCCGAGCAGGGTCGTGCCCTGCTTCACCTTCCCGCCCTCGTGCGACTCCGACTGGAGCACCAGCTTCAACGCGATCCACACCAGCAGCAGCCCGCCCACGACCTGCAGCAGGGGGACGGCGAGCAGGTAGGTCACGATGAAGATGAAGGCCAGCCGCAGCGCCACCGCTCCGACCGTGCCCCAGATCCGACCCTGGAACTGCTGCCGGGGGGACAGGGTGCGGACGGCCAGGGCGATGACGAGGGCATTGTCCCCGGCCAGCGCGAGGTCGATGAGCACGATCTTGCCGATACCGAGCAGGAAGTCCAGGTTCATCCACGCTCTCCGGGCAAAGGCTAGCGCCGCGCCGCATCCACCGGCGCGTCGGCGGGCGCCCGCAGGCGACGCCAGTGGGGCACGAGCAGCGGCAGGGCGAAGAAGAAGATGGCCACCGCGCTGATGGCACCCGCGATGGGCCGAGTGAACAGGATCAGGAGCGAGCCCTGCGACATGATCAGGCTCTGGCGGAGGGCATTCTCGGCCAGATCCCCGAGCACGAGAGCCAGGACCAGCGGGGCGAGAGGATAGTCGAGCTTCTTGAACACGTAGCCGATCACTCCGAAGAGCAGCATATACCAGACGTCGATCATGCTGTCGTGGACCGCGTAGGATCCCACCGCGCAGACCGTGATGATCAGGGGGGTCAGGATCGGGAACGGGATGCGGAGAATGGCCGCGAAGAGGGGAACGAAGGCCAGGACCATCAGCACCCCGATGACGTTGCCGGTGTACATGCTCGCGATGAGGCCCCAGACGAAGTCCGGCCGCTCGCGGAACAGCATCGGCCCCGGCTGGAGCCCCCAGATGATGAGCCCGCCCAGCATCACCGCGGCGGTCGGGCTACCGGGGATGCCGAGGGTGATCATGGGCAGGAGCGAGGCGCCTCCCGCCGCGTGGGCCGCCGTCTCCGGCGCGATCACGCCCTCGATCTCGCCCTGGCCGAAGCGCTCCGGCCGGCGGGAGAAGCGCTTGGCGAACGCGTAGCTCATGAACGAGGCGGGGGTGGCGCCGCCCGGCTTGAAGCCCATCCAGAAGCCGATGAACGCGCTGCGCAGGAACGTGCGGTAGTAGCGCGGCAGCGTCTTCCACGTCTGCCAGACCACCTGCGGGTTGATCCCCGCCCTCACCCCGCGGAAGGACAGCCCCTCCTCCACCGACAGGAGGATCTCGCCCACCCCGAAGAGGCCGATGACGGCCACGATGAAGTCGAAGCCCTTCATGAGCTCGGTGATCCCGAAGGTCAGGCGGAGCTGGCCGGTCACGATGTCGAGACCGGCCGAGGCCAGGATGAAGCCGAGCAGGATCGACACGAGCGATTTGATCGGGTTGCCCCCGCCCAGGCCGATGAACGACGAGAAGGTGAGGAGCTGGATCGCGAAGAACTCGGGCGGACCGAACTTCAGCGCGATCTCGGCCAGGATCGGCGCGAAGAGGGTGATCAGGATGACCGAGAACAACGCGCCCACGAACGACGAGGAGAAGGCGGCGGTGAGCGCCTCTCCGCCCTGCCCCTTGCGGGCCATCGGATAGCCGTCGAACGTGGTGGCCACCGACCACGGCTCCCCCGGGATGTTGAAGAGGATCGAGGTGATGGCTCCGCCGAAGAGCGCGCCCCAGTAGAGACTGGTGAGCAGGATGATGGCGGAGGTCGGCGCCATCGAGAATGTGAGCGGGAGGAGGATCGCCACCCCGTTGGCCCCGCCCAGCCCGGGCAGCACGCCGATGATGGTGCCCAGCGTGATGCCGAGGACGGCGAGCCCCACGTTGAAGGGCTGCAGCGCCACCTGGAAGCCCAGGAGCAGGTTCTCGAATCCCACCGTTCAGTACCCGAGCCAGGCCTCGAGCGGTCCCTTGGGCATCGGCACGAGAAACCACTTCTCGAAGACGACAAAGGTCACCAGCGGGAACACCACGCTCACCGTCGCCACCGCGAGCCACGGATAGCGACCGATCCACCGCATGTAGAAGGCCATGAAGGCGGTGGTGGCGACGTAGAGCCCGACGAGCTGGGTCAGCACCACGAAGCCGACGGCCGGCAACAGCGTGGTGAGGACGGGCCGGAGCTGCTCGCGGGTGACGAAGGGGACCCCGCTCGGGCGACGCCCGGCCTGCAGCGCGATGGCGCCGCAGGAGACGATCAGCGTCACCGCGAGCCAGAACGGGAAGAATCCGCTCTCCGGCCCGTCGGTCCCCCAGCCGATCCCCAGGCGCAGGGAGTCCCAGACCACCAGGATGCCCCCGGCGATCAGGATCAGCGCCGTCGTCAGGTCGGCGGTGCGCATGCGTGGGGGCGCACCGCTACTTCTTCAGCAGGCCGCCCTTGCTCATCAAGTCCCGGTGCTGCTGATCGGCCTCGTCCAGCCACTTCGCGAACGCGGGGCCCGTCTCCCACGCCGGCTTCAGCGCGCCCTGCTTGAGGTAGTCCTGGAACTCGGGCGTCTCGTACACCTTCTTGAGCAGCCCCTGGTACCACTCGAGCGCTTCCTTCGGCATGTCGGGCGCGCCGAAGATGCCGCGCAGCATCAGGTAGCTGATGTCCGCGCCCACCGCCTCCTTCACGGTCGGGATGTCCTTCCAGTCCGGAGCCGCGATGCGCGCGGTGTCGAAGACCGCGAGCGGGCGCACCCGCCCGGCCTTCCAGTGGCTGACGCATTCGATCGGGTTGTTGACCGTCGAGTCCACGTGCTTGCCGACCAGGTTGACGCAGACCTCGCCGCCCCCCTTGAAGGGCACGTACGTGAACTTCACCCCGGTGGCCTGTTCGAGCTGGATGGTGAGGATCTGGTCCTCCTGGGCCGAGCCGGTCCCGCCCATCTTCATCCGGTCGCCGCCCGAGCGCTCCTTGACCGCCGCGACGTACTCTTTCGCCGTCTTGTACGGCGTCTCCGCGTTCACCCACAGGATGAACTCGTCGAGCGCCATGCGGGCGATCGGGGTCAAGTCCTTCCAGTTGAAGGGCACGCCGGTGTGCAGCGGCGTGGTGAAGAGGTTCGACAGGGTGATCACCATGGTGTGGGCGTCACCCTTCTTGCCCTTGACGTGGAGAAAGCCCTCCGCGCCCGCGCCACCCGACTTGTTGACCACGATGATCGGCCGGAGGGAGAACCGGTGCTTCTCGACGATTCCCGCGATGAGGCGCGCCATCTGGTCTGCGCCCCCGCCGGTGCCGGCCGGGATCACGAACTCGATGGGCTTGGTCGGCTCCCAGGCCACGGCCGACGCCGGAGAGCACAGCAGGGCAACGGCCGCGAGGGCCGGGACCAGCGCCGCGAGACGTCCACAGTGACGGGTCATATCCCCTCCTGGTGGTCGGGGTGTGCGTCCCTGCTGCTGCTGCGGCCTCTAGTTGCCGGGGCGCTCCTTCCAGAACGGAATCACGCCAGGGATCTCCCACTTCTCCCACATCTCGTCGACCTTGGACTGGAAGTAGTCGAGGTCCTCCTCGGTGAAGTGGGCGAAACGACCCTGCTTGAGGAGATACTCGCGAACGGGCTTGCGCGGGCGGCCCTCCACGATCGCCTTGGTCTTGCCGTAGTGCCGCACCACCCCGTCCTCCACCTCGTAGAGCGGGAAGACGCCGGTCTCGACCGCCAGCTCGCCGAGCTCGTGGGAGAGCATCGGGTCGTAGTCCCAGCCCTTCGGGCACGGGTCGAGCGAGTGGATGAAGGTCGGCCCTCCGATGGTGAGGGCCTTGCGGACCTTGTTCATCATCTCGACCGCGTAGGAAGCGTCCACCGTGGCCACGTACCGGCACTCCGGGTGACCGGCCGCCAGCATGCCCGCGGTGTTCTTCTTCCACCGGGTGTGGATGATCCGCTTGACCGAGCCGGGCGGGCTGAACGTGGTGTTCGCGCCGTAGGGGGTGGAGCCGGACAGCTGGATGTCGGTGTTGGCGTACGACTCGTTGTCGTAGAGCAGGATCAGCGAGTTGTACTCCTTGTGGGTCAGGGTTGCGGAGATCGCGCCCAGCCCCATGTCCGCGCCGCCGCCGTCGCCGCAGAAGGCGATCACGTTGATCGGCTCGGACTTCATCTTCCCCTTCTTCATGAGCGCCTTGAGGCCCGCCGCGGTGCCGAGGGCGGCCGAGCCCGAGGAGCCCAGCTGGGTGTGCATCCACGGCACCACCCACGGGGTCGTGTAGTACGTGGTGTTGGCCACGTACATGCAGCCGGTGGAGCCCAGCACGATCGTGCGCGGGCCCGCCGCCTTGACCATGAGCTTCATCACCAGCGCCGACTCGCAGCCCTGGCAGGTGCGGTGGCCGGAGGTGAAGTACTCCTCGATCGTGACCTTCTTGACGCCCTTGAAGGGCTCCAGGATCTGCGTCGCGTTGGTGAATGCGGTATCGGCCATGAGGTGATCTCCTCTTACTCGCGTACGCCCAGCCAGTGGGTCTTCGGGTCCGACTTGCCGGCCTTCGCCGCCGCGTAGCACATGTCGGCCGCCTTGGCGACGTCCTCCAGGGTGACCTCGCGGCCGCCGAGACCGCAGATGAAGCTGAGAAGCGGCGGGCGCTTGTCCGCGTTGTACATGGCGGCGCGGATCTCGTTGGCGACCACCCCCGAGTTGAAGGGCGAGCCGAAGGAGTAGTCGCGGTCGATGACCCCGATCGCGGAGGCCTTCGAGAGCGCCTTGACCATCCGGTCGGTCGGGAACGGCCGGAACCAGCGCGGCCGCACCAGCCCCACCTTCTTGCCCTGCGCCCGCATGTTGCGGATGCCGACCTTCATGGGCAGCGAGATCGTGCCCATGCCGACGAGGATGATCTCCGCGTCGTCGGTCATGTACTCCTCGAACCACGGGTTCTCGGGCCCGCGCCCCATGACCTTGCGGAAGTCCGCGTAGGCCTCCTCGATCACGCTGGTGGCCCGCTTCATCGCCTCGTCGTTCTGCCGGCGGATCTCGATGACCCAGTCCTCGTTGGCCTGCGGGGCCACCGTGATCGGGTTGTCCGGGTGCAGCAGCAGGTCCCCGCGGTCGTAGCGGGGCAGGAACCTGTCCACCAGGGGCCGGCTCGGCACCTGGCAGATCGCCTGCGAGTGGGTCAGGAACGCGCCGTCCGCGGAGATCGCGATGGGCAGGAACACCCGCCGGTCCTCGGCGATGCGGTAGGCGAGCAGGGTGGTGTCGAGCATCTCCTGGGCGGTGTCCACCCAGATCAGCAGCCAGCCGAGGTCCCGGACGACCAGCGCGTCGTTGTGCTCGACGCCGAACGCGCCGGGATCGTCGAGGGCCCGGTTGCCCACCATGCAGACCATCGGCACCCGCAGCGGCGGCGTGACCGTGAGGCACTCCATCGCGTACATCCAGCCCACGCCGGACGAGCCGCAGAACACGCGCGCCCCCACCGTGGAGGCGTGCTTGACGATCTCGAACTGGCTGTGCTCGCCCTCCGCGACGATGTACTCGGCCTCGAGCTGGCCGTTGGCGATCTTCTTGGCGATCGCCTGCATGACGGTGTCGTACGGACGGATCGGGTACGCGGTCACCACGTCGAGGTCGGCGAGGGTTAGCGCCTCGGCGCAGGCCTCGCTGCCGGAGATCAGCATCTCCTTGTGATCGGCGACCGCTCCTGCGGGCTTGGTCTCGACTGCCATGGTCTCGGTCCTCCCCTACTTCTTCGAGTCGGCGTTCTCGCCGGGAATGCCCGCGGTGATCTCGATGCCGCCCGACTCCAGCTCCTTCTTGATCTCTTCCTCGTACTGGCCGCGGAAGCGGAAGCCGTGGGAGCGGGTGATGTGCTCCTTGCTGTGGATCTTGTCGGTCATCCAGGTCTTGTACGTGGCCTTGTCGGCCCGCCACATCTCCCACTGGCTCGCGTTGTCCTCGAAGGCGTCCTCGCGCACCATGGTGACACAGTCCTTGGCCGGGCACACCGCCTCGCAGACCCCGCAGCCGCAGCAGGCCTCCATGTTGGCGTCGTAGAGGCCGTCCGGGGTCACGTCGAAGCAGGAGTCGGGGCACTGGATCCAGCAGAGGGTGCACTTCACGCATTTGTCGAAGTCGATCACCGGCCGCATGGTGCGGGTGGTGAACTTCTTGAAGTACGGGTTGCGCTCGGGCACGTAGCCCTTGCCCCCCTCCATGGGCTTGCCGATCGGGATGGCGGGGATGCTGACGCCCTCCCGCATCTCCCACCACTTCGGCATCTCGAAGGCGTACGGGATCTCCCCGTTGCCCTCGGTGATCTTGACCGGCCGGGTCTCCAGGCGCTCGTTGGCCTTTCGGGCCGAGGCCGCCTTGAGATCGGAGCCCCACTCGGCTTCCGTGATCGCCTGGCACACCGCGTCGAGCGACAGGAACTCGGGCTTGATCTTGGCCAGGGCCCCCAGGATCCGGGCCTCGGTGTGGTCTTCCTTGTAGACCCACAGCCCGGAGAAGGAGGCCTTGGCCCGGATGAGCGCCAGGTTGTACGGCGCGTCCTTCTTGTGGATGTCCTTGAGGAGCTCGGCCGGGCTCTGGAGCGAGGTCATCAGCAGGGTGCCGCCGGAGATGGTCAGGCGATTGATCGGCTGCAGCCCGTACCAGGCCCAGGACTCGACCCCCTTGGAGAGGGTGTCGTCCACGCAGATCGTGACGTCCACCTCCTTGGGCTCGTAGCGCGCCATGTTCTGCTCGAGCTCTTCCTGGGTGTCCGCGACGATCGCAAAGTCCTTGGCCGGGATGCCGTTGCGCTGGGGGCTGTCCCCGTAGCGCCCGAACGCGATCCCCCACCGGCCGGCCTTGCGTGCGGAGAGCACGATGCCGCGGCAAATGCGTGCGGCCAGGTTCTTCTGGAAGATGCCGCGGTAAACGACCTCGCAGGTGAAGTGAGCCATGCCCTTCCTCCTCGAAACGTGCGCCTGGTGAGACCCTGGTCGGCTGGTCGGACCATACCTTGCCCTCGGGCTCGAGGCCTGTCAAGGGGGCAAAGCAGGCTAGGCCGGACGGCGGCGGCCGTGACGGCGGACGTGCGCCGCCACCTTCATCCGGTTGCCGCAGACCGCCATCGAGCACCAGCGCCGGCGGCGGGTCCTGGACCGGTCCCGGAAGTAGAGAAGGCAGCGCGGATTGGCGCACTTGCCGATCTCGACGCTCCTCCCCGACACCGCCAGATCGGCGACGGCGCGGGCGATCGGCGCCAGGATCCGGAGGGGACCCTCGGGCCCCGGCGCGAGGCCCAGCCGCCACCCGCTGTCTTCCCTGACCAGTCGCGAGGCCCCGGCCCCGGAAGCGAGGGCCTGGTTGACCTCGGCCACCCACTGAGCGCGGAGGGATCGCCTCGCGGCCATGGCGCCCAGCATGGCCCTGATCGTCTCGCGGAGCTCCATGGCCCGAGCGAACGCCGCGGCGCACCGGCGCGCATCGGTGGCCCCCATCGCCCGGAGAACGGCTCCATCGCCGGCCGGCACGGCGCCGCGCAGCTCGAGAAAGTCGACCAGGTCGTTCCAGGTATGGAGCGCGCCCGCCGGAGCGCCCGGCGAGTAGACGGTGTTGGCGAACTCGACCGCGAGGTCGCCCTCGATCTTGACAACTTCCCTTCGGGCTATGGCCATAAGCTATTGCTTGTACATATGAATCATCTATCTGTTCAGACCTGAATCGATTAACCTCTTTTTCTACTCAAAGAGGTTAGCACGAGAGGAGGGAGCCGCATGCGGATTCGGGAGCTGTGGCGATACCCGGTGAAATCGATGGCCGGCGAGCGGATCGAGAGCGCGGAGGTCACCGAGGCGGGGATCGTCGGCGATCGGATGGTGCTGGTCGCGGGACCCGGCGGGCGGATCATCACCTCGCGGACCCATCCCCGCCTGCTCGGGCTGCGCGGCACGCTCGGGCCCGACGGCGAGCCGCTGGTCGACGGCAGGCCGTGGAACGACCGCGAGGTCGCCGAAGCCGTCCGCGCCGCGGCCGGCCCCCAGGCCCGGCTGGTCCGCTACGACGGCCCCGAGCGGTTCGACGTGCTGCCCCTGCTGATCGGCACGGACGGGGCCTTCGAGCAGCTCGGCGTGGACCACCGCCGGCTCCGGCCCAACATCGTCGTCGGCGAGGTGGACGGGCTGGCGGAGCGGGGCTGGCCCGGGCATCGCCTGCGGCTGGGTGCCGTGACCGCGTCCGTCGTCAAGCTGCGGTCACGGTGCGTGATGACCACGTACGATCCCGACACCCAGGTGCAGGACCTCTCGGTGCTCCGGCGCATCGCCTCCGAGTTCGGCGGGCAGATGGCGCTCGACTGCGCGGTGCTCGGCGGGGGGCGGGTCGCGGTGGGCGACCCGGTGGAGCTGCTGGAAGCGACGGACGCCTAGCCGGCGGCGCGAACCATCCCGGCGAAGTACTCGTGCACCGTGGGCTCGTCGGTCAACTCGGGGTGGAAGGCGGCCACCACCACGCTTCCCTGCCGGGCCATCACACACTCCCCCCGATGCTCGGCCAGAGGCGTGACCGCGGGGCCGAGCCTCCGGATCCGGGGTGCCCGGATGAAAACCATCTTGAGCGGGCGGGGCCCCGCTCCCAGGTCGCCCGAGCCCACGGCCTCGAACGATTCCCTCTGGCGCCCGTAGGCATTGCGCTCGACCGTGAGATCGATGAAGCCCAGCGAGAGCTGGGCCGGGCTCAGCACCTCGCGGGCGAGCAGGATCATCCCGGCGCACGTCCCGAAGATGGGGCGCCCCGCCGCGTGGAACTTCTCGAGCGCGGGCACGAAGTCCCACGCGTCCATGAGCTTCAGGAGCGTGGTGCTCTCGCCTCCCGGCATGATCAGCCCGGCCACGTCGTCGAGGTGGCGCGGCATGCGCACCTCGGCGGACTCCACGCCGATCCGGTCGAGCGCCTGCCGGTGGAGGCTGAAATCGCCCTGCAGGGCCAGGACCCCGATCTTCATGCCCGCCTGACCTCTCCCCGCTCGGTCTCGAGCACCCGCGGGCGCTCGTGGAGCCAGGCGAGCACCGTCTCGGCGTTCCGGTCGGGCGGGAAGACCGGGTACCAGATCCGCTCGATCCGCCCCCGCTCGACGAACCAGGCCATGCGCTTGATCAGGGTCGTCGGGCCGCCCCGCTCGACCGGGTACTCGAAGGTGGGCAGGCGGAGGGCGCGGGTGAGCAGCAGGTCGCGATCGCTCAGCAGCTCGAAGGGCACGTGGTTGCGCTCGACGAACTCGCCCTGGTACCCGGTCTCCTGCGTGCTGATCCCGAAGACGGCGACTCCCAGCTTGATGAATTCCCGATGGAGATCGCGGAACCCGCAGCTCTGGGGGGTGCAGCCGCGGGCCCCCGGAATCGCGTCCCACTCCGGGCCGGCGGCCTTGCCCGGCTCGCCGGTCCGCGGGTAGAAGAAGAACACGGCGGGGCGTCGCGAGACCTCCGCCAGGTCCACCATTCGGCCTCCGGTCGACGCGAGGCGGATGGACGGCACCGGCGACCCGGGAAGATGGTCGCCGGCGCCGTCGTCCGCCGGCGCCGGCAGGTTCGGGGGTAATGCGTGAACGGGATCCATTCTGCTATCTACCGCAAGCCCCTCTCTTTGTATTCGCTCGGCTCGCCTTCGGCTGCGCCTCGCCAGGCAACTGCTCGCTACCAGCCTCTGGTCTGCAGGAGCTCGGACTCCTTGAGCTTGGACGTCTCGATGCCGGGCATCGCGTCGCCGAGCCCCTCGGAGACCTTGGCCAGCACGTCGGGGTCCTTGTAGTGCGTGGTGGCCTGCACGATGGCCTTGGCCCGCACCGCCGGATCCGACGACTTGAAGATGCCGGACCCCACGAAGACCGCCTCGGCGCCGAGCTGCATCATGAGCGCCGCGTCGGCCGGGGTCGCGATGCCCCCCGCCGAGAAGTTCGGCACCGGCAGGTGCCCGCTCTTGGCGACCCAGCGCACCAGGTCGTACGGCGCGCCCAGGTTCTTGGCCTCGGTCATCAGCTCCTCGGGACCCAGCATGGTGAGGCGGCGGATGCCGGAGATCACCGCGCGCATGTGGCGCACCGCCTCCACGATGTTGCCGGAGCCCGCCTCGCCCTTGGTCCGCATCATGGCCGCGCCCTCGCCGATCCGGCGCAGGCACTCGCCCAGGTCGCGCGATCCGCAGACGAAGGGCACCTTGAACGCGAACTTGTCCACGTGGAAGTGCTCGTCCGCCGGGGTCAGCACCTCGGACTCGTCGATGAAGTCCACGCCGAGGGACTCGAGGATCTGGGCCTCCACGAAGTGCCCGATGCGGCACTTGGCCATCACCGGGATCGTGACCGCCTTCTGGATCTCCTTGATCTTGGTCACCGGCGACATCCGGGCCACGCCGCCTTCCTTCCGGATGTCCGACGGCACCCGCTCCAGCGCCATCACCGCGGCGGCCCCGGCGTCCTCGGCGATCTTCGCCTGCTCCGCGTTGGTGACGTCCATGATGACGCCCCCCTTCAGCATCTCGGCCAGCCCCACCTTCAGTCTCGGCGTTCCGCTTTCCATGTCATCGTCTCCTTTGATGTGGTCACTGCGTGAGTCGCGCTTCGAGATTGGCCCGGACCGCCGGCCACTCCGCCTCCAGGATGGAGAAGGCCGCGGTGTCGCGGATGGCCCCATCGCTCGCGGGTCGGGCCGCCCGCAGGACGCCGTCGAACCGGGCCCCCAGGCGCAGGATCGCGTTCCGGGAGCGCTGATTGCGCGCGTCGGTCATGAGGCTCACCCGATGCACCCGCCAGTGGTCGAACGCGTGGGCCAGCATCAACAGCTTCGCTTCGGTGTTGATCGGGGTGCGCTGGGCGGCGGCGGCGAGCCACGTCCAGCCGATCTCCGCCACGTCGGGCCGCTCCGCGCCCCGCTGGTTGGGGTTGCCCGGCGGCCACGGCCAGAACTCGATGTTGAAGAGCCGCGTGCAGCCGACCACGACATCGCGCGCCCGGTCCACCGTGGCGAACGGGAGCGTCCGGCCCGCCTCCTGCTCGGCGAGCGCGCCCTCGATGTAGGCCGCGGTCTCGGCCGCGGTGCCGGGCACGAGGGTGAAGCCGTAGGTGTCCCGCGAGCCCGATGCCGCCGCAAGCACCCCGGCCGCGTGCCACATGCCGAGCGGCTCGAGCCGGACCCAGCGGCCCTCCAGGGTGACGGGCGTCACCATCGACGGGGCCCGCTCCACGCCCACCGCGCTCACGCGACGGCTCCCTCGAGATCGGCCATCAGCTCGGCGGCGTCCTCGAGCCCGACCGACATGCGGACGAGCCCGGCCCCGATCCCCATCGCGGCCTTCTCCTCGTCGGACACGCGCCGGTGCGAGGTGCGGGCCGGATAGGTCCACGTGGTGGCCACGTCGCCGAAGCTCGGCGCGAACTCGAGCAGCCGCGCCCGCGCCATGAAGCGCTCCACCGCGGGCGCCCCGCCCCGCAGGTCGAAGGAGACCATCGCCCCGGAGAGCGCCGGCATCAGGCGCGCCGCGAGCGCGCGCTGCGGGTGCGAGGCCAGGCCCGGATAGTACACGCGCGACACCGCGGGCAGGCGCTCGAGGCCCTGGGCCAGGGTGAGCGCGGTGGCGCACTGCCGCTCCATGCGCACCGCGAGGGTCCGGGCGCCGCGGGTCGCGAGCCACGCGTCGAACGGGCCCAGGTTGGTGCCCGCGCGGATCATCGCGTTGCGGATGCGGGCCATCGGCTCGGCCCGCCCGGCCACGAGCCCGCCGGTAACGTCGCCGTGGCCGGAGATGAACTTGGTGAGGCTGTGCATCACCATCGTCGCGCCGTGCTCGAGGGGGCGGAGGACCGCGGGCGACGCCATGGAGGCGTCGACGATCAGGTCGATCCCGCGGCGCGCCAGCTCGGGCGCGAGCGCGGGGACGTCGACCAGCCGCAGCAGGGGATTCGAGATCGCCTCCACGAAGACCGCGCGGGTGGTCGGCCGCAGCGCCTTCACGATCGCGCCGGGGTCGGTCGCGTCCACGAAGTCGGTCTCGATCCCGAGCCGCCGCCCCTCGTCGCCGAGGAACGCGGCGGTGGAGCCGTAGAGATCGCGCGCGGAGACCAGGTGGTCGCCCGCCGCGAACAGCCCGAACAGCAGCGCGGTGGTCGCGCCCATGCCGGAGGCGCACGCCACCGCCGCCTCCGCGCCCTCGAGCGCCGCCACCAGATCCTCCAGCATCGCGTGGTTGCCGGTGCCGTAGCGGCCGTACACGAAGCCCGGCTTCTTGCTCTCCCAGACCGACTCGACCGTGTCCATGTCCTCGAACACGTACACGTTGGTCTGATAGATGGGCGGGGTCAGGGGCCGGCTCGCCGAGGGCACATCGCGTCCTCCGCGGGCCGCGAGCGTGTGGAAATCCACGAGTCCCTCCTAGACCAGCGGCACCGCCGGGGCGGCCACGAGGCCGACCGGCTCCGGCTGGCGCTGCACGTCGCGGATGATCTCGGCGAGGCGCTTGATGCCCTCGTCGATCTGGGCCAGCGGCAGCGCCGAGAAGGACAGGCGCAGGGTCCGCTCGCCGCCCCCGTCCACGAAGAACGCGTTCCCGGGCGTGAAGATCACCCCACGCGCCGCGGCGCGCTCGAGGAGCGGCGCCGCGTCCAGGCCCGCGGGCAGCGTCAGCAGCAGGGAGAAGCCGCCCTCGTTCTCGGTCCACGTCACCCCGGCGGGCATGCGCTTGGCGAGCGAGCCGAGCAGCGCGGCACGGCGGCGACCATACTCCCGCAGCACCCGCGACTGGTGGCGGTCGAGCAGCCGCTGGCGGCAGAAGTGATACACCGCGGCCTGGATGAGCGGGCTCGTGTGAATGTCCGCCAGGTCCTTGGCGACTTCCAGCCGGTCGATCAGCTCGGGGGCGGCCACGATCCAGCCGAGGCGCAGCCCGGGGAACAGGATCTTGGAGAACGTCCCGATGTAGATGACGAGCCCCGACACGTCGAGCGCCTTCAACGGTGCCGGCGGCTGGGGACCGAAGAACAGGCTGCCGTCGAAGCCGTCCTCCATGATGGGCAGCCGGTGCCGCGCCGCCACCTCCAGGAGCCGCTTCCGCGCCTCGGGCCGCATGGTGAGCCCGGTGGGGTTGTGGGCGCTGGGCTGGCAGTAGAGCAGCTTGGGCGATTGCCGCTCGAGCAGCCGGTCGAGATGCTCGGGATCGAGGCCGCCGTCGCGCATGGGCACCGGCAGGAGCTGCGCCCCGAACGCGCGGAAGACCTGCATCGCGCGCGGATACGACGGCTCCTCGATCGCCACGAAGTCGCCCGGATCGAGCAGCGTCCGCGCGACCAGGTCGAAGCCCTGCTGCGAGCCGTTGACGATCAGGATCTCCTCGGGGCGCACCTCGAGCCCGAAGCGCAGCAGGTAGCCGGCCAGGAACTCCCGGAGCGGTGGATAGCCGCGCCCCGGGTAGTACTGGAGGAGCTCCCGCCCCTCCTCGCGGATCACCCGGTTGAGCACGCGCCGGAACGCGTCGGTGGGGAAGAGGCCGCTGTCGGGCATCCCGCCCGCGAACGAGATGGCACCCGGCCCGGGCTGCGGCACCTGGCTGTAGCCGCGGCGTCGGCGGGTGTCGGCCGCGATGACCTGGGCGCCCTTGGAGAGGAACGGGGTCCAGTCGAGCCGCGGGGCCGCCGGCCGCGTGATGCCCGCGGTGGCGGGCACGCGATCGGCGACGAACGTGCCCTGCCCCACGTGGGCCCGGGCCCAGCCGCCCGCCACCAGCTCGTCGTAGGCCAGCGCCACCGTCGTGCGGTTGACCCCGAGCTCCCGTGCCAGCTCGCGGCTGGCCGGCAGCTTCATGCCCGCCGCGAGCAGCCCCTGGCTGATCAGCCGCTCGAAGTGGAGCTGGATCTGGCGGGACAGCGACGTTCGCCCCGCGCCCCCGTTCCCGCGGTCCAGTTGAATTCTCATGACGCTAGCATGGTCCATTATGTTGTCATTTCATAGCCTGTAAACGTCCAATTGGATGATTCCGGGATCATCCAATTGTGGGGAGGCGTACCAGTGATATCATGGCGCCCCCAGGGTTCCTGGGACTCCCAGCGGGGTGCTTCGGGGCCGCAGACCGACCGCTCATCGAGGATCGACCGATGCCGGGTGTGGTGGTGCTGGAGTCGATGTGGAACAAGAAAGGCCGTCTGCTCGATGACGAGCCCTCGGTGCTCCCCTATCTCAAGGCCATCAAGCAGTCACTCGCCTGGGAGGGCATCCGGGTCAACCTGGTCTACCGCCGCTTCTACTCGAGCTACGACCTGGGCCTGCTCCTCGAGGAGGTCCGGCGGCGCCGGCGCTCCTTCCAGGTCTGCTACATCGCCTCGCACGGCCAGCGCCGCAAGCTGGTCGGGATCGGCGACAAGGTGATCCGGCTCGAGACCCTGGTGGACCACTGCCGGCCGAGCACCGGCACCGGGTACATCTTCGGCGCCTGCGACTTCGTCACCTCCGATACCGCCAAGAACTTCCTGCTCTCCACCGGGGCGCGCTTCGTGGCGGGGTACCAGAAGGCGATTCCGTGGACGGAGTCGATGCTGGTGGACTGCCTGTTCCTGTCCTACCTGCTCGGCGGCACCATGAAGTGGGTGCGCACCAAGCACGGCGAGCGCATGCCCCCGCTGCGGGCCCTCGAGGACTTCGAGATCACCCGCTCGGAAAACCCCCAGAAGGTGGCCGGCCAGCTCTACCGCGACTTCCCGCTGGCCCACGACATCACGTTCTCGTGCTTCACGCTCGATCGTGGGCAGGGCCGCAAGCCCGCGATGGAGAACTCCTTCGACATCTTCCGCCGGAACGTGGACCGCGCCCGCCGCGTGGTCCGCGATCTGTGAGAGGAGCCCCCCATGAGCGCCGGCGAGGCCCCCATCAAGCAGGCCGTGAAGTGGATCGACGAGCAGCTCCACGACAACCCTCAGGCCGACCGCACGAAGCTGATCGACGAGGCGGGCCGCCGCTTCGATCTGACGCCGCTCGACTCGGAGTTCCTGATGCGCCAGATGTCCCAGCGCAAGTCGTCCTGAGCCGCCGTCCCGCGTGAGCGAGGAGCAGAAGGCCCAGGTGCGGGCCCAGTTCGGCCCGAGCGCCGCGGCCTACGTGGCGAGCGCCGGCCACGCGACCGGCCCGGATCTGGACCAGCTCCTCGCGTGGGGTCGCGCGCGCGGCGCCCGGCGGGTGCTCGACATCGCCACCGGCGGCGGCCACACCGCGCTGGCCTTCTCCCGCTTCACCGCGAGCGTGATCGCGGTGGACCTCACCTTGCCCATGCTGCGCGCGGCCCGCGAGTTCACCGCCGCGCAGACGGCCGGCCCGATCCGCTTCCTCGGCGCCGACGCCGAGGCCCTGCCCTTCCGGGCCGGCACCTTCGCGACCGTGACGTGCCGCATCGCGGCCCATCACTTCCCGGCGCTCCTGCCCGTGCTGCGCGAGGTGGCGCGGGTGCTGCGGGCGGGTGGCTCGTTCCTCGTGCAGGACATCCTGGGCCACGATGACGCGGAAGCCGCGGCCTTCATCACCGAGGTGGAGCGGCGGCGCGATCCGAGCCACGTGCGCGCCTTCCGCCAGCTCGAGTGGACCGCGTTCCTGCGCGCGGCGGGCCTCACCGTGATGGACGAGGCGGTGATGAGTCGGCGGCGGGGGTGGGACGACTGGACGGGCCGCATGCGGATGACCGGCGAGGCTCGGGCCGATCTGGAGCGCTTCGTGCTGGATGCGCCCGCCCGGTGCCGGGAGGCCTTCGAGTTCGCCATCGAGCAGGGCCGCGTGATCTCGTTCAGCGACCGGATGCTGCTGCTCCGCGCCGACCGGGATTAGCCGGGCGCCCGCCTAGCGCTTCAGCACCACCACGGTCGCACCCCACCCGCCCCGCTCGGGCGGCCCGTCGAAGAAGCGCTCCACGTCGGGGTGCCCGGCCAGCACGCTCCGCACCACCGCGCGCTGGGTGCCGGTGCCCTTGCCGTGGATCAGGCGCACCTCGCCGAAGCCGCGCGCCGCGGCCTGGCGGAGATACTCGTCCACCACCGAGCGGACGTCCCGCGGCGCGAACGCGTGCAGATCGAGCGAGTCCTCGATGGGCAGGATGACCGGCTCCGGCTCGTCCATGGCGCCGGGACCCAGCCTACCGCATCCGCGCCGCTCGGGGCGCCGCGGACGTGCCGGACCGGCGCACGCCCACGGCGCCGCGACGCGTCCGCCTACTTCTTGTGCTCCAGTGTCACCCCCACCGCCTTGGCCGCTTCATCGTACTTGGCCACCGACTCCGCGTGCTTGCCCGACGCGTGAAGGGCGGCCGCCTGCTTCATGTTCTCGCGCGCCGTGTAGGCGGCGCCGTCGAACCGATTGTTCACCTGGCGCTCCATCTGCGCCTGCAGCAGCGGGCACTCGCCGGCCAGGGCCGGGCCGCCGCAGACTCCCACCAGGGCGGTTGCGATCGCGATCGAGAGCAGCTTCATGGCTCTGTCTCCTGTGCTCGGGTTGTGAGGCGTGCACTGCGCGGAACACACGTCGAGCGCGGGCATGACGCGGGCGGACCGCGGCCGCTGCTCCAGCGGTAAGGCAGGTCGAGCGGAATGTTGCCGATGCGGGACGGGACGAGCGGGAAGGACGCGATGGGCGGGCCCGGGCGGCCGGGAGGCCCGCGGGGCGGTGACGACGCGAGCCGGGTCGCGGTCCGGCGGCGGCGCGCCACCGCGCCGATCAGGAGTAGACCGTCGAGCGGCGCCGGTCCACGATCCGCCTGCGGGAGGGCCGGCACATCCGGGGTATCTCCCACCGGTTCGGCGCTCGCGGAGGCCACGAGCGCGCGCTCGAGGCGGGACACCGGATCGTCGGCGACCGGGGCGCGGTCGCCAGCTCCGCGCGAATCCCACTCGGGGCCGCCGCCCGGATCGCTCCCGAGACCGATGAGCAGCACCGCGGTCGCGATCCAGGGCGCGGCCAGCCTCATGCGCGCGGCGTCATTCGATCGAGCGTCCTCGGCGAGCAAGCCTCATCGGGGCCGCAGGATAACGAGTCGGCCCGTGCTTGACAAGGCCCCGGATCACCGCATAATCCGCGCATGTCAGACGCCCGATCCGAAGCGCTCGACTGGCTGACCACCTTCGAGGCGGCCTGCCGCGGCCAGGACTTCGCGGCCGGGCGGCGCCTCTTCGCGCCGGACGCGGTGGCCTTCGGCACCTACGCCACCGCGGTGCACGGCCTCGACAACATCGAGCGGGAGCAGTGGCGCCAGATCTGGCCGCGCATCCGGGGCTTTCGCTTCGACCCGCGGCCGGACGCCGCGGGCGCCGGCGACTCGGCCTGGATCGCCGCGACCTGGTCGTCGGAGGCCACCGGGCCCGACGGGCAGCCCTTCACGCGGCACGGGCGCGCGACCTTCAACCTCGCCCGACGGGACGGCCGGTGGCTGGCCGTCCACAGCCACGTCTCCCTGCTGCCCACCCAGTCCGAG